>JANMIM010001386.1:0-1871 GCA_031375795.1 Bacteroidota bacterium | reverse complement strand
CCCTTGGTTGCTTGGTCTCGAATCGGAATCGTAGTGTAAAACAGTGCGCGGTCCTTGAAGTGCTTCACTTTGGCCTTTTGCATCTCAACAATGAAGCTCTCACCCTTGACGGATTTGCAAAGGATGTCAAAAAACGCTTTGCGTTCCTCGACCAAACCCGGCAACGCCTCCGTATTCTTGAATTCCAGCTCTGAAATCTGATGTCGTTCGGGCAGCAGTTGATTCAAAAAATCGATCAATAAATCCTTGTTGCCCTCCTCACCAAAGAGCTTCTTGAACCCAAAATCAGTGTATGGGTTGATAAATTTCGGCACAACTGATTCCATAGAGCGAAGTTACACATCTTGAAAGTGGTTTTCAAGTGGTGCGGAAGGAATCGCAGGGCGATCGAATGGTTCTTTTGATTTCCAACAACTCCTTCCGGCTCCCGATCCTTCGGAGCGGGACAGGCACGGCCGCAGGGTCGATAGCCCTGTCCCGAGAATCGCCGCGGGCTCGCTCGTTGCTTTGGAAGGAAGGCCAACCAACAGCTGCCAAATTTGCATTCAACCCTCAGCCACACCAAACATCCTCCTACCAACCGGAAACCAAATCGTCCAATCCTACCGGCCCAAGGCCCCCTCAAATTCGCAACTCACTCCCCCTCCTTGATCGAGAAAAAAACTACTTTTGTCCTCTACGCTCAAAGGATTTGTGCAATGAATGGTAAATATTTTGTGCTGGTGCCGCTGATGGCCCTCGCTTTTGGCCTCGGCAAGGCCCAAGTAGCCAACGACATCACCAAATTCAAGCAGCTCCAGCAGGAGCTGCCCACACCCAATGCCTACCGCACTGCGTCGGGCGCGCCGGGGCACGAATACTATCAGCAAAAGGCCGATTATGTGATCGACGTCGAGATCGACGACGAAAAACAGATCCTCAGGGGCACCGAAACCGTCACCTATACCAACAATTCGCCCGATCCGCTCACGTACTTGTGGCTGCAGCTGGACCAAAACCTCTATGACAAGGAGAGCGAGACCAAGAAGATACAGACCGGCGCGCTGCCGACGGAGATGAGCTTTGACGAGCTCGCGGGGATGCACGTGGACTACGACGGCGGGCTCAAGCTCGAGTATGTGCGCGACACCAAGGGGCAGGCCATCCCCTACACGGTCGTGCACACGATGATGCGCATCGACCTGCCCGTGGCGCTCAAGCCCCACGCGAGCTATGCCTTCCAGCTCAAATGGTGGCTCAACATCAACGACCGCGACAAGGTCGGCGGCCGCGGCGGCATGGAGTATTTCCCCGGGGAAAACAATTACATCTACACCATCGCACAGTGGTTTCCCCGCATGGCCGTCTACAACGAGGTCACCGGCTGGCAACACAAGCAATTCCTGGGTCGTGGCGAATTCACGCTGCCATTTGGGGACTACAAGGTCAAGATCACGGTGCCCGAGGACCACATCGTCGGCGCGACCGGCGAGCTGCAAAATGCCGACAAGATCCTCACTACCACGCAACGCGAGCGTTTTGCCCAGGCCAAGACATCTGACAAGCCGGTCTTGATCGTGACCGAACAAGAAGCCCGCGAAGCCGAGAAATCCAAGGCCAAGGGCAAGAAAACTTGGGAATTTGCGGCCACGAATGTGCGTGACTTTGCCTTTGCCAGCTCCCGCAAGTTCATGTGGGATGCGCAGGCCGTGAAGTTTGGCAACCGCACCACGCTGGCCATGAGCTATTACCCCAAGGAGGGCAATCCGCTTTGGGAAAAGTACAGCACCAAGGTCGTCGCCCACACGATTTCCTCCTATTCCCGGCACACGATTGAGTACCCCTACCCCGTCGCCATCTCGGTCCACACCAAGGACATCGGCATGGAGTAC
>JANMIM010000399.1:0-4009 GCA_031375795.1 Bacteroidota bacterium | reverse complement strand
CCTTGCCGACAAAGACCTTGTCGGCGACCTTAATGACCTTCATCGCGCCATTTTTCAGGAACACTATCATGTCGTCCATGTCGCTGCAGTCGCTCACAAAGGTCGCGCCCTTGAGCGAGCTGCCCACGCCCAGGAAGCCTTCCTCATAGTCCACATACAGCTTGCGGTTGGCGATCACGACCTGCGTCGCGTCGATCTGGTCAAAGGTGCGGATCTCCGTCCGGCGCTCGCGGCCCTTGCCATATTTCTCCAGCAAATGCTCAAAATAGGCGATTGCATAGTCCGTGAGGTGCTCCAGGTCATATTTCACCTGCGCCAATTCCTCCTCCAGCTTCCTGATCGCCTCGTCGGCCTTGAAGCTGTCAAACTTGGAGATGCGCTTGATCTTGATCTCGGTCAGTTGCAGGATGTCTTCCTCCACGACCACACGAAACAGCAGGTGCTTGAACGGATCCAAGCCCCGGTCGATGGCACTGATCACGCCCTCCCAGGTTTCCTCCTCCTCGATGTCGCGGTAGATGCGGTTTTCAATGAAGATCTTTTCCAGCGAGGACATGTGCCACTTGTTCTCGATCTCGGCCTTGCGGATCTCGAGTTCCTGCCTTAGGAGGTCCTTGGTGAAATCGGTGCTGTGCTTGAGCACATCGCGCACGTCGGTAAAGACCGGCTTGTCGTCGATGATGATACAGCAGTTGGGGGAAATCGGGATCTCGCAGTAGGTGAATGCATACAAGGCGTCGATCGCGGTGTTGGTGGCCACGCCCACAGGCAGGTGCACCGCTATCTCGACCGACTTGGAGGTGTTGTCCTCCACCTTGCGGATCTTGAGCTTGCCCTTTTCATTGGCCTTCAAGATGCTGTCGATGATGGAGCCGGTGGTTTGGCCGTAGGGAATCTCGGTGATGAGCAGGGTCTTCTTGTCGAGTTCCTCGATCTTGGCCCTCACCCTGACCTTGCCGCCGCGCTTGCCATGGTTGTAGTTCTCGACGTCGATCATGCCGCCGGTCGGGAAGTCGGGGAAGAGCTTGAAGGGGCGGCCCTTGAGGTGGAGGATGGAGGCCTCGATGAGCTCCCTGAAGTTGTGGGGCAGGATCTTGGTGCTCAAGCCGACGGCGATGCCCTCCACGCCCTGTGCCAAGACCATGGGAAACTTCATGGGCAGCGTGACGGGCTCGTTTTTGCGGCCGTCGTAGCTGAGCTGCCACACGGTGGTCTTGGGGTTGAATGCAACCTCGAGGGCAAACTTGGTGAGCCTGGCCTCGATGTAGCGCGGCGCCGCCGCGCTGTCTCCGGTGTAGATATTGCCCCAGTTGCCCTGGGTCTCGATGAGCAGGTCCTTTTGGCCCAGGTTCACGATCGCGTCGCCGATGGCCGCGTCGCCGTGGGGGTGAAACTGCATCGTGTAGCCGATGATGTTGGCGACCTTGTTGAACCTGCCGTCGTCGAGCTCGTGCATCGCGTGCAAGATGCGCCTTTGCACAGGCTTGAGGCCGTCTTCACAATAGGGCACGGCACGGTCCAGGATGACGTAGCTCGCGTAGTCGAGAAACCAATTTTGGTAGAGGCCGGTGACGGGCAGCACGTGTTGCATGCTGCCTTGTTCCCCCTCGTGGTCTATATTTTCAGTATCGTCCATGTCTTGCGCACAAAATGAGGGGTAAAATTAAGTCCTCCCTCGGCAGTACCCAAGCCTAACTATCAACATCGGGGGTGTGAAATGCACAAAAACGACGCGTTTTTGTGCAAAAAATTAGCGTTTGCTAGGCGATGGCGCACACAAGACTGGCATTCTGCCCTTGGTGACGACATTTTCGATCAGGCTGCCGATGGTGAGTTCGCCTGTGGAGGCATGGTCGTGCTGCTCGAGCAGCACGAGGTCATAGCTGCCCACGGCGCTGCGCAGCAGGTCCATGACCGCGCCATGGACATCGATGTCGGCCACGAGCTCGATCTCCACGGCCTGCAACCCAGCGGCAAGCAATTGGTCGGCAGCCACCTGGGCCTCTGCCTCGACGGCGTCTTGGCGCTCGCTCGGCAGCATGCCCGTGAGCAACCGCGCCCGCTCAGCGAGTGGTCCCGCAAACCCTTTCAGGAATTGCAGCGTGCCCGTGATGCCAAACTTGCGGTCCATCGGGATCAAGACCTCGTTGATTTCGTCGGCATGTGGATTGCCGTCCACCACGACCAGCGGCACATCGGCAGCCTTGATGAGTTGCAGCGTGTGCTGCCCGATGAAGATGTCGTCCAGGATGCGGCCCTCCCGGATGCCCACAAACAATAGGCTGGCCTGCAAGTCGTGCACGACTTGGCTCAAGATCCGCGTCACATTGCCGTGTCTCACTTCGGTCTCGACAGCGATGCCCCGGTCGCGCAAGGGCAATACCAGAGCGTCCATGGCCGTTTGCAGGTCCTCCTCCAGCGTGTCTTGGTCCACACCCATGGCATCGGGATAGTGGGCTGCCTTTTCCATGACATGCAAGGCGACGATTTTGCCGCCATACTGCTTGGCAAAGCGGGCCGCCATCTGCAAGGCATTCTGTGAAGGCTCCCAGAAATCGATCGCTGCAACAAAAACCTGATCGGTAGACTGCATTTACGCTTGGATTACAATTGGACCATAGACTCAAGATCAAATGTCGGGAAATGGAGGGAATTTTGACGTGACGAATATCAGGATTGCCATGGGCGGATGATGCGGTTTGTCATTGTTCATGTCGCGCGTGGTCGCTGTTGTATGCGGTTCGTTCATTGGGCCATCCCCCCGCGATGCAAGCTCGGGCCGATGGATGGGGATTGGCTTTGGGGCAGCATGGAGACGACGATCGTGGGCCAGGTCAAAAAATGCTTATGCACCCCGTCCCGTCATGGCACCCCTCTCTCGGGTGGGGGGCCTTGTGCCCCTCGCCGAGAGAGGGGTTTTGTGACTTGCTTTCAGATTGTTCATTGAAGTCGTAATTTCCACCTCTCAAAAGTTTCATAGTTGCAATTTTCCCGTTGTGACTTGCTTTCAGATTGTTCATTGAAGTCGTAATTTCCACCCAAAATCCGTACTTTCGCCGCATGGCTACAGTTGTGACTTGCTTTCAGATTGTTCATTGAAGTCGTAATTTCCACCTCGCTGCTTGTGCTGCGCTGACTTTGGCATGTTGTGACTTGCTTTCAGATTGTTCATTGAAGTCGTAATTTCCACCTCACAATGTTGTACAAGCCTCGAAGCGGCGGTTGTGACTTGCTTTCAGATTGTTCATTGAAGTCGTAATTTCCACCCTTGATCTTGGAGGGCATGTAAAATGAGCGGTTGTGACTTGCTTTCAGATTGTTCATTGAAGTCGTAATTTCCACCCTCAGGCTACCCTCATACTCATCAGGGCTTGTTGTGACTTGCTTTCAGATTGTTCATTGAAGTCGTAATTTCCACCCGATCAAGTTTGCCACCCTTCCAGCTCGTAGTTGTGACTTGCTTTCAGATTGTTCATTGAAGTCGTAATTTCCACCCCTCCCGTGTGAACAAATCCCCCATCGAGGGTTGTGACTTGCTTTCAGATTGTTCATTGAAGTCGTAATTTCCACCTTGGTGGTTGAAAGACAAACACAAGTCGTTGTTGTGACTTGCTTTCAGATTGTTCATTGAAGTCGTAATTTCCACCTGGTACTTTGTAATTTCCCAATGACCTACTGTTGTGACTTGCTTTCAGATTGTTCATTGAAGTCGTAATTTCCACCCCCATTCTACCTGTAAACAACCCAAATACTGTTGTGACTTGCTTTCAGATTGTTCATTGAAGTCGTAATTTCCACCCCTCCCCATTTTCATCGGTGCAATCGTTGTGTTGTGACTTGCTTTCAGATTGTTCATTGAAGTCGTAATTTCCACCAGGTGTTCCTTGCAAACCCCTACCTGATCTGTTGTGACTTGCTTTCAGATTGTTCATTGAAGTCGTAATTTCCACCCCTCTCCATCAGGTTTCCTTAATTGCGCCTGTTGTGACTTGCTTTCAGATTGTTCATT
>JANMIM010000376.1:0-4897 GCA_031375795.1 Bacteroidota bacterium | reverse complement strand
CACCATGGCCGCCTACGAAAACATCTGCAACTACATCCACCTGCCTGCTCAAAGCGGGAATTCAGAGGTTTTGGAGCGGATGAAGCGCGGCTACACCAGGGAATGGTACATGGACAAGGTGAACCGCATCCGCGAGATCATCCCGGGTTGTGCGATCAGCACCGACATCATCACCGGCTTCTGTGGCGAGACCGAGGAGCAGCATGCCGAGACCGTGAGCCTCGTGCAATGGGCGAAGTTCAACTTTGCCTTCATGTTCTTCTACAGCGAGCGCCCCGGCACCCTCGCCGAACGCAAGTATGACGACGACGTGCCCGAGGAGGTGAAAAAACGCCGCCTCACGGAGGTCATCAACCTGCAGCAGCAGATCCAGCGGGACAATGCGGCGCGCCACATCGGGCAGCTGTACAAAGTCTTGGTCGAGGGCAATAGCAAGCGCAGCGACCGGGACCTCTGCGGCCGCAACGATGGCAACGATGTCGTGATCTTTCCCAAGGTCGAGGGTGTGAAGCCCGGCGACTACGTCTACGTAAGGGTAAAGGAAGCATCATCTGCGACCCTGCTTGGAACGGCTGAGCTAGAGATTGGAAATACATGAAGGAGGAACGCATGACATGCATCGAATTCATTGGGTTGGAGTTCCAAACCACCATTCAAGGCCGCGAGCGCCAATCCTCAACGCCATTTTGCTTTCGCCACGCGACGACACAGTGCGCCCATCAAAAGATTCTAATCTCTAATTTCTAATCCAAAACCCTGTGGCCTCCAACCTCGATACAGTAAAAGCACGCTTCGGCATCGTCGGGCACAATGCCCGGCTCAAGGCGGCGATTGAAATTGCGATCCAGGTGGCGCCCACCGATGTGTCTGTGCTCATCGTGGGGGAAAATGGCACGGGCAAGGACGTATTTTCCAAGATCATCCATCAATTCAGCAAGCGCAAGCACCAAAACTTCATCGCGATCAATACCGGGGCGATTCCCGAGGGCACGATGGACTCTGAGCTGTTTGGGCACGAAAAGGGCTCGTTTACCGGCGCGATCGAGACCCGCAAGGGTTATTTTGAGGAGGTGGATGGCGGCACGATCTTCCTGGACGAAATCGGGGAAATGCCCATGGCCACACAGGCGCGCCTGCTGCGTCTGCTGGAAAACCAGGAATACCTGCGTGTCGGCTCCAGCAAGATGAAAAAGACCGACGTGCGCGTGATCACGGCCACCAACAAGAATCTGATCGAGCAGATTCGCAAAGGCAAATTTCGCGAGGACCTCTACTTCCGCCTCAACACGATCACCATCAATGTCCCCGCCTTGCGCGACCGCGGGCACGACATCGAGATGCTGTTTCAATACTTTGCAGACGAGTTTGCAAATGAATACAAGCGCATGCCGCTGTCGCTCAGCGCAGACGCCACCGAGATCATCTACCAATACAGGTGGCCCGGCAACGTGCGCGAACTCAAGAACTTCGTGCACCGCCTCACCGTGTTGGTGCGCGAGGACCTGATCACGGCCGACATCATCAGGCAGCACCTCAACATCCGCGACAGCTACCTGCCCGTGTTCATGGGCGGCGAGCAGTCGATGAGCGAGGACAGTGGCGGCGGGCAGCGCAGGGAAATCGAGATGCTGTACAAGCTTGTGGTCGAGATGCGCGAGGAGGTCAATGACATCAAGCGCGTGCTCTCCCTGGGCATGAGCGGCATCAACCAGTATGCCGAGAGCCACGATCAGGAGTCTGTGCACGAGGGCGAAGCCTACCTGATCGACGACTCGGGCCGCGCCCACTCCGAAAACCCCGAGGCCTACCGCGAGCTCCGAGGGAATCGCGAGCAACCGGTCACCATCGAGGGCGGCAAATCTCCCGCAGGCAGCAAGCCACGCCTGCTGGAGCAGCCGCTCAACCTCGAACACAATGAAAAAGACCTCATTTCGAGGTCATTGAACAAAAACCTCGACAACCGCAAAAAAGCGGCACAAGAATTGGGGATTTCCGAGCGCACACTCTACCGGAAGATCAAGCAGTATGGGCTTGGTTGAAAAATGATCGATTCTCGTTTATGAAAAGTCGCACGCACATTCTCCTCGCCCTCACACTCGCCCTCACGCTGTTTTCGGGTTGCGGCATCTATTCATTCACCAGCGGCAAACTCAAGGAAGGCATCAAAACCGTGAGCGTGGACCTGTTTACCAACAAAGCCAAGCTCATCAACCCGACGCTCGCCGTAGACCTCACCGAGAAACTCAAGGACGTCTTTGTGGGCCAAAGCAATGTGCGATTGGCCCAGTATGACGGCGACCTCAACTTTGAAGGCTCGATCGTGCAATACGACGTGCGGCCCGTGGCCATCCAAGGCAACGAAACCGCTGCCAGCAACCGCCTCACCATCAGCGTGCAAGTGAAGTACACCTGCGAAAAATACCCCGAGGACAGCTGGGAAAAATCATTCAGCCAATTCAGCGACTTCAGCAGCTCCCTCAACCTGAGCGCCGTCGAGTCAGAATTGGCCAAGGACATCGTCTCCAGGCTGGCGCAAGACATCTTCAACAAGGCCCTCTCCAACTGGTAATGTGCTATCGGGTGGAATCTGGGGGAAAGTTTGTGGAAAAATTTGCCTTGGAATGTTGATTGCTTCGTAAACCGTCGGAAAATTCGTAATTTCGGAGCGTGAATCAGGATATTCTGAGCCTATACAAGAAGGCACAAAACGGTGGATTGAATGCGCAAGAAGTGTTTTGGCTCGAGGGCCAAGCTGCTTCAAATCCTTGTTTTGGCATGGCCTACATGATCTTGGCCCGCCACCACTACCGCAACCAGAGCACGATCAAAAACAGGGCCTTGCTCAAGGCAGCAGCCTACATCAACAACCGCAGCCTGCTTCGCAATTACCTCGAAGACACCCTCATACCACCGAAGCACAAGCCCGTTCCGGTCGCCAATCTCCAGTCCATCTTGGACAAAAAGAAAGAGGATGCACCCGCCAAATCCGTCGAACTAGAGAAAAAAAATACATCCGAACCGGTGGTGGATGCGCTGCCCGACGAGGTCGTCGCAGTGGAAGCCCCTGCCTTGGAGGCCGCCGATGCTCAACCCGCCGTGGAGGCATCAGCCATCGAGGCCTCGGAGATTGGTGAGACGCCAGCGATCACCATCGACGCCGTCGTGGCCGAGGAGCCTCTAGTCGCGTCGGTGACAGCGCCGCCCGTGAAAGTTGTGGAAGGCCCCGAGACGGTGGTGGAAATGGCTGCCGAGCCGGACGTGGAAGTTGTGGAAGGCCCCGAGACGGTGGTGGAAATGGCTGCCGAGACGGGCGTGGAATTGACGGAGGCGCAGCCTGTCGTAGCCGAGCTCACCCCAGTATTGCCCGAGCAATCGACCGCCACCAGCCCTGATTTTGTACATGCAGGCAAGGCAGGCGAAGTGAATTGGTTCCTGAACATGCGCATGAAGCTCAGGGCCGACAAGCACAAAGCCACCACCAGCAAGTTGGTAGCCAGCATCGAGCGCCACGCGCAGATGACCCAAGCCAACCCGGCGACTGCAACTGCCGTGCTGGAATCGCCAGTCGATGCCCCAAGTATCGACGCCAATGTCGCTGAAGTGGCCGTGAGTGCCCCATCGCCAGAAGTCGTCGAGGCCAAGGTAGCGCTCATCAGCCCAGCCGTGGAGCAGGTCGCCAGCCCAGAAGCCGCTGAAACGATCGCTGAAGCCGACACCCCAACCGTCGCGGAAGCCCAACGGGAATCCAAGACATCTCGCAAAAAGGAAAAAAAATCCGTGGAACGCGTCCCGGAAAAACAATACGAAATCGGCGCATTCTCCAGCTTCACCTTCCTCTCAGAATCTGAACAGGAAGAGCAGGAGGAAGAAATCGGCATGGCGACCATGGAAGCTGTCGAATTCAAAGCCGGCGATGGCGAAAATGGAAATGGCGAGATCATTTTTGAGGAAAACGACCGCATCATAGAGATCAGTGTCTCCCCCGCGGCCCTCAACAAATACTTCAAAGGCCGCCTGCCTTCGGAGCCTGCCCCATCGTTTGGCACCTTCCACATCGAGCTGGACGAGAGCGAATACCGGGCGGATGTCGAACAACATGCTCACGACGAGGCTTCCACGGCGATCGATCCTTCGCCAGGTCTGTCATTTGAATTGCTGGACCGCGAGGCAAAGCCGAGCGTGCTTCCCAAGGAAAAGGTGGAGAGCATCATCGATCGTTTCATTGAAAACGAGCCTGGCATCACCCGCGCCAAGACCACAGGAATCGTGCAAGGCGACCTCGCCAAGGAGAGCAACAAGCCCCAAGACGAAGACTGGGTGACCGAAACCCTTGCCCGGATCTATGAAAAACAAGGAAACAAAGCCAAGGCTATCAAAATATATGAGCGGCTGCGCTTGCGTATTCCTGAAAAAAACGATTACTTTGTTTCCCTTATTGAAAAATTGAAGCACTAGAGCTCATGAATATCATTTTCGCAATTTTGGCTATTGTCGCAGCGATCCTGCTCATCTTGATCGTGGTTGTGCAAAACAGCAAAGGCGGTGGCCTCTCCAATGCACTTGGAGCGAGCAACATCACCAACATGATCGGCACACGCCGCGCCACCCAAGACATCGAGAAATTCACATGGTACCTCGTGGCCGCCATGATGATCATGGCATTCATGGCCAACGTGACAGGTGGCACCAAGACTGTCGCCGCTGGCGAGAGCTTTGAGTCCCTGTACGATGCCACCAATGCTCCTGCATCTGCTCCTGCCGAGGATGCCCCTGCAGAAGAAGGCGCTGCAGAAGGCGAGTAATCAAGTTTCCGTAAGGAAACCTACAAGATATTGGAAACGGCCCGCCTATGGTGGGCCGTTTTTGTTGTCATCGGGTTTGCATTCCCATATCCGTT
>JANMIM010000372.1:0-3360 GCA_031375795.1 Bacteroidota bacterium | reverse complement strand
CGCGTGCAGCAGATCATCCCCGAGGAGGATTGAGCGGCCTGCTCAGTTCATGGCGGGTACGGGAAATTCAAATTCCTGGCGCATGCGCTCGAAGATCAATTTGCTGCTGAGTTCCATCGGCTGCTCGGGGCCGTGCACTTCCTCCTGGTCGAAATCGTTGTGGTCGAATGTGAAGAGTTTCCATTGGCCATCGTTGTACTCAAGGGAAGTGAGATTTTCCACCCAGTCGCCCGAATTGAGGTATTGCACGCTGCCCTTGGTGGTCTCGACGGTGTGCATGGCGGGCTGATGGATGTGGCCGCAGACGACAAAATCATAGCCGTGGTAGATGGCCATCTCGGCCGCCGTCGTTTCAAAGTTGCTGATGAAGCTCACGGCCGATTTCACGGAATTCTTGATCTTCTTGGACAGGGAAAACTTGCCACGGCCCAATTGCTCCAGCAAATAATTCATGCCTCGATTGAGCAAAATGAGCGCATCATAGCCCCAGCCGCCGAGCTTGGCCAGCCATTTGGAGTTTTGCATGGTCACGTCAAACACGTCGCCGTGAAAAAACCAGGCCTTTTGCCCGTCGGGCAGCGTCTTGACGAGCTTGTTGGCGATCTGCAAGGCACCCATCTTGAAACCTGCAAAACGACGCAACAGTTCGTCGTGATTGCCCGTGAGGTAATGCACCGGCGTGCCCGTCGCCGCCAGGTGCATCAAGTGCTCGACCACGAGCATGTGGCTGGCGGGCCAGTAGCGCTTGCTGAATTGCCAGATGTCGACGATGTCGCCGTTCAGGATCACCTCGCTGGGCTCAATGCTGTGGAGGTATTGGAGCAATTCGGAGGCATGGCAACCGTAGGTGCCGAGGTGCACGTCTGAAATGACGAGGAGTTCTACCTTGCGTTTGGAAACGGTGTTCATGCTGAATGGATTAACTGATTCACCCTGCAAAGGTAATGTCCTCAAAAATGGGCAGGATCGTTTGGCGAGAACTTTGCCTAATCTTGATGTTTGCTTCAGAATCGCGGTGATTTTGTTCAGGTAATATCCACATTGCACGGGCATCGCAGGTGCCAAGTAGCCAATTGGAACTTGTTGCGAGGCTGCACGTAAATCTGAGCATTCCATTTTCGAAATTTGTCGCTGTGAATGAACGACTCAAAATGCCCTCTATTACCCCTCGCCTCCGTCCAAGATTTCGCATGTCACGATACATCGCACAGATTACGCTCATGATGACGCTTTCCCTCACGGCCTGCAACACTGGCGTGATCGACCTCGACGTGCAGGGCCACCGCGGTTGCCGTGGCCTGATGCCCGAAAACACCTTGCCGGCATTTGAAAAAGCCTGGGAACTTGGAGCTACGACCTTGGAGATGGACGTCGTCGTGAGCCGAGACAGCCAACTCGTCGTGTCGCATGAGGCATGGTTTTCGCACGAATTTTGCTCCAAGCCCGACGGTTCGGCCATCACGGAGGCAGAGGAAAAACAACTCAACATCTACCAAATGGACTATGCCGAGGTCATGAAATATGACTGCGGCACGCGGGTACACCCACGGTTCACTTCGCAGCAAAAAATGCCCGTGTTCAAACCGCTGCTGAGTGCGGTGATTGCGCACATGGAGGAGCAAAATGGCACCGAACCCTATGACGAGCACGGAAACTACCATGTCCCCAAGTACAGCATCGAGCTCAAGACCGAGCCGGTCGCGGGTTTCAATCCAGCCCCCAAGGTGTTTGTGCGCTTGGTATTGGCGGAGCTGAATGGCTTGCGGGACAATGGGCAGGCCGACTTGATTGAGCGCTGCGTCCTGCAATCGTTTGATGTGGAGATTTTGAGGGAGATCAGGCGACAGGACCGCAATGTCAAGATCGCCTTGCTTGTCGAGGAAGGTGACAATTACAAAACACAACTGAGCGAATTTGGGGACTATCCAGACATTTTGAGTCCCGATTTCACGCAGGTCGATGCCGACATGCTGAGCTTTGCGGCCACCAAAAACATGACGGTGATCCCATGGACCGTCAATGAAACCGACGATATGCGCCGCTTGATCAAGCTCGGCGTGCACGGCCTTATCACCGACTACCCCGACCGGCTCGTGGCCCTGCTGCAGGAGCTGTAGGCAGTATCTGCGTCAGGTGATGGAATTGCTTGGCGGATTTGAAGAATAACCTTACTTTGGAATATGCGCAGAGCAGACATAGGACTGTTTACATTTCACATGAAAGTCGGTGGCCAAGAGGTCGTGCACATGAAAATCTACCGTGATGGCACACTCATACGCATCGGCGCAGGTGGCTTGCCACCGATTTCCATCGGTGCCGTGAGTTATTACCCCGGCAACGGCACCTTTGACAAGCTCCTCGACAAGCTCCCGCCGCAGCTGTTGCTCAACGACATCGACTATGCCGAAAAGGACATTTCACGTTCGGTGACCTATGAAATGAAGCTCAGCGGCGTGCTGCTCAACGGCATGATCGGGGAGCAGGCGACCTGGGGGACAGCGCGGCTGCTACGCTTTCAGCTCGACATCAACACCAAGTTTCGTTCGCCCGTCCTGGCCTTGCTCGACAACTTGATGAAGGATGCCATCGGGCATACCAATGGCTGGTATTTTGATGCGTTGATCCTCGCGATTTTTGAGCGGCACAGCAACTGGCTGCCGCGGCAAACCCTGCTCGTGAAGCCCGAAGGCGAGGATTTGAAGCATGAATTGGGGAACTTCCTGTCGCAGATGCTGCACAATCCACGCAAATGGAACTTCATGACCTTCCCCGAAGGCAAGAAGTACCTCGATCCCGAGGGCAATCCCCACAAACTCAACTTCCGGATCGATCAGGGAAATTTCAGCTACAGTTGGGATTGAGGGCGGTGCTCCCCTGCCACTGGGACTGACGGGTAATTCTGAAAAAAATCAAAGTTTTTTTCAGGAACCCATACTAAAGCATTGGTGCCTGCCGTTAGGTAAGAAAAACACCAAGGAATTATGAATACTCCAATCTATGCAGATCTGGACCAGATCGTTTTTGAAAATCGGTCCAAAGATTACGGGGCCTACGACATGCGCAAACGCTACAACCGTGTGCTCACCCGTGCAACCTTGATTGCATTCCTGCTTTTCCTCTCGATCACGGCCCTCCCCAAGATGCTCGACTGGATGAGACCCGATGAAATGCCCGAAATAGCCGCAGAATCCAAGGATGTGTTTGGTCCAGAGGTACCATTGCCCCCCCTCGATGAGAAGGCCGAGCCAGAGGTCGAGGCCCCCGACCTGCCCGAGCCACCTACGATCGACACCCGCACGATCGCCGTCGTGATCCCTGTGCCCACGCCCGACGATGAGCTCCGTGAACAGGCCGTGATCG
>JANMIM010000324.1:0-1796 GCA_031375795.1 Bacteroidota bacterium | reverse complement strand
CACGGATCGCGTATCCGCGGCCGAGCCGGGCAGCACGGTGGGCAAATTGAAGGGAAGCTCCGCGGTCAACTCACCGCCCGTGGAATCGACGGTCGTGAGCCGCACGGGCCAACGCGCGTAGAACGGGGCGATTCCGCGGTTGGTGATCGTGATCGAAGTGTTCATGATCGTCATGCCATTCATCGTGCCCGTCATCGTCATGTGGGCATCGGGCAGGGTAGAGCCGACGCTCATGTTTCTCGGGAAGACCATGTCATCACTTTCGATTTTCATCTCGATGCCTTCGACGCCGGGCATTTGAGCTTGGTTGCCCATCGCCTTCATGTCCATGTGAAACTCGCCGCCACCGCAGGTGACGTCATAGTCGAATTCCTGGATTTGCTTGGCCTTGGCATCGCTGGATTTCGCGTGGGCCGTGAAGATGGTGACACCACCCTCCTTGGACTTTTCGATGATGTTGGTATTGACGATGCTCGTGACTTTGTCCTTGGCATCGTAGTGGGTGAGTTCAAAGGCAGCGCCATTTTTCAAAGGAAAATATGCGTCACAGTCTTGGGCCTTGGCAACACCAAAACCCAATGCGCTCATCAGAACGAACGCGATCAACGAAGGTGTAAAACGAAGTGTTTTCATAGATTCAGATTCTTACTTTATTCAAAAATAAGTATTGTTGAGCAAATTTTTGGCCAGAAAATCCAATCATGACAGAGATCAGTATCGATCGATCGATTGAGCCAGCGGATGCTCAGCGCTCAACCCAAAGGTGAATCCAGATAATTCTATGAATTCCGCTCCCATTTATGCCCCCCAAACAGAAACCCCGCCAAAAGGCAGGGTTCCCGTATTTCAAAACCCAGAATTCAACCCAAAGGTGAATTCTGATAATTCTGTGAATTCTGCTCAATAGTTGCCCTTGAGCTTCACGGCAGAAGCGACGCGCTTGATGCCCACGACATAAGCCGCGAGGCGCATCGAGCACTTGTACTCCTTGTGTGCATTCCAGACATTGGCGAAGGCGCGCTCCAGCATCGGGTCGGCCTTCTCGTTGACTTCGCTCTCGGTCCAGTAGTGACCGGCGCGGTTTTGCACCCACTCCAAGTAGGAGACGGTCACACCACCGGCGTTGGCGAGGATGTCGGGCACGATCATGATGCCCTTGCTGTCGAGGATGGCGTCGGCGTCGGCACTGACAGGGCCGTTGGCACCTTCGACCATCAACTTGGCCTTGATATTGGCGGCATTGGCTTGGGTGATGACGTTTTCCATCGCGCAGGGTGCGAGGAGCATCACGTCGAGCTCCAGCAACTCACCATTGGAGATCGGCGAGCCACCGGTCCAGCCCTTGAGGCTGCCATTTTTGGCGGCGTAGGCTGCTGCCTCGACGACATTGAGGCCGGCTGCATTGTAGTAGCCGCCAGAGATGTCGCTGATGGCGAGGATCTTGACGCCCTTCTCGGCGAGCAAGACGGCACCGTAGCTACCCACGTTGCCAAAGCCTTGGACGGCTGCGGTCACGGTTTTGGGATCCCAGCCAAGCTCCTTCATGGCGCACATGGCAGTGGTCATCACACCACGGCCGGTCGCGGCGGCGCGGCCTTGGCTACCGCCGAGTTCGAGCGGCTTGCCAGTGATCACACCCGGCTGATTGCCATAGAAGCGGCTGTATTCGTCGGCGATCCATGCCATTTCACGGCCGCCAGTGTTCATGTCGGGGGCAGGCACGTCGCTGTCCACGCCAAACACATCCTTCAAGCGGCGTGTGTAGGCACGTGTGAGGCGCTCGAGCTCGTCGACAC
>JANMIM010000322.1:0-2251 GCA_031375795.1 Bacteroidota bacterium | reverse complement strand
CTCGGCCAAATCCTCCACCGCCAAGGCCCATTCACCCGCCTCGTACCGATCCAATGCCCGCTCCTGCAATGCTGTCGCTGAAATCATGCGGCAATTTAGCAGAATTTACAGGATTGGCAGAATTGGATGGCGTGGTGAATTGGGGGTCTGCGGCGGTCCTTTGTTCGTCGGCCCGTCCGTCGGTCCGCAAGTACGATTTTGGGGAAGGCCGACGGACAAATCCTTCCCAAAAATGTATGCAAGGGCCGACAATCAGCTGGTGCAAAATGCCTATCTTGAGCCTCCTTTTGAACAAGAAGATGCAAAAGCTATGTCTCCTGTGCTTGCTCCTGTTGTTGTCGGCCTCGGTGGAGGCTCAAGTCCTGTTCGCTGCGGATTTTAACACGGCCCTGCCGGTCGGCTGGTCGATCGTGAACGGGGGTAGCAGCGTGGCCACTTGGCAGCGCACGACCAATGGACTTGCTGGGCAGACCCTCGACGGCACACAATTCATGATCTGCAACTCAGATGCAGCGGGCAATGTCCCCGCCGTGTGGCTGCACGAGGAGCTGGTAAGCCCCTCGGTCAATGCAGCAGGTTTGCCGCTGGTGTACCTGGAATTTGACCAGTATTTCCGGCATATCGGGCTCACGGACTCGGGTCATGTGGATGTCTGGGACGGCTTGGCCTGGCACCGCATCGTGAGTTTTGCGGGCACCTTTGGCGGATTCAACAACCCGTCGCATCAGCAACTCAACATCAGCGCCTATGCGAATGCCAATCTCAAGGTGCGCTTTGTCTACGACGACGACTATGTCTGGGCTTGGTATTGGGCACTGGACAATGTGCAGATCATCGCGCCGGTGCCCGACGACATCGGTGTCTCGGCATTTGTGAGCCCCATCACCAATGGCCGGGTGCTCACATCGCTGGCCCTCACGGCCGCTGAGCCCGTGCAGCTGGAAATCCGGAATTTCGGCAGCACGACCGTGAGCAATGTGCCGGTCTACTTCCAAGTCGACGGCGGTGCCGTGCAAGGACCACAAGCCTTGGCAGGCCCATTGGCGCCTGCCCAGTTGCAAAACCTCGCATTCACGGCCACAGCCAACCTTTCCGCCATCGGCACGCATACCGTCAAGGCCTGGACGGCCCTCACATTTGATGCCAACCGCGCCAACGACACCCTCACCATCGTCGTGCGGCAACTGTCCAACAATACGCCGATCTTCCCGCATTGCATCAACCTGGAGTCGCTGCCCGACACCGTGCTGCAATCTGACCGTGTCGGCATGCCGGGCCTCAACGAAATGGACTTCAGCACGAGTGAGGTCGGTGCTGGGCGCCTGCGCACCCACGCGGGCACGGGCTTTGCACATGCCGGGACGAGGGCGCTCACCCTCGACCGCAATCCCTCGGGCTCACCCGATGCCATCAACTTCGTCACCTTCACCTGGAACCTCAGCCCATTTCAAGTCGCCAACGACCTGCTGCTGGCCGATCTCTGGATCATGGAGCACGGCGACGAAAACCAGTTGCGCGACAGCATCTGGGTGCGGGGCTGCGACACCTGCACGTGGATCGACGTCCTGAACTGGAATCAGCTCACAGGAGGGGCCAATGCATTCTACGTCAACACACCCAGCATCGACCTCACGACCTTGCTGGCAAGCCATGGGCAAGAATACTCGAGCAGTTTCCAGTTGCGGGTGGGGCAAGAGGACAATTTTGCAGCCACCAGCCTCTCGGGATCAGACGGCATGACCTTCGACGACATTTGCCTGCGTCGCGTCCTCCCCTTCAATGCAGGGGTCACCGCCTTGCAATCACCGATGACCAACGGATCATGTGGCAGCAGCAATACCTCGGTCGCCGTCACGGTATCCAACCTGGGCACGAGCAGCATCTCCACTGTGCCCGTGCGCGTCGATGTCACTGGCCCGGTCACGGCCACCTTCAACACCACGATCGCTGGGCCGATTGCTCCGGGTGGCTCGGTGGCGGCGACGGTGGGCACCATCAATACTCTGCCGGGCGGCATCTACCATTTTGTGTGCCACACGACTTTGTCGACCGACTCGGCGAGCGGCGACGACACCTTGTTTGCAAACGTGAACATCGCTCCGCAGTTGGCGGCCCCGCTTGCTGCCGGCGACACGGTCTGCCTAGGCGACAGCGGCTGGGCCTACGTGCGCAATCCCGATCCGGCAATACAATATTTCTGGTACGACAGCCCATCGTTTGGGACACAGTTGGGCAGCGGCGACTCCCTGGC
>JANMIM010000320.1:0-8033 GCA_031375795.1 Bacteroidota bacterium | reverse complement strand
AATCCCGCATCGGGATCGCCGCAGGCAATGAAAAATTGTTAATTATCCATTGTTAATTTTCAATTTTCCATTATTCACCGAATCGTCTTAGGTCTTGTTGCAAAAACGTCCATTCTGGCGTTTCTACGGGGCCGGTGGCGTCGGTGTCATACCATGGGCCGACATGCTGATCGGTTGGATTCACGAGAATATGCATTTCCTGTGCTGGCATGTAGCTTTGAGCGAGCAGGTATTTACGTTTCCCGGTTTCCGAATTCTCCACGACATCCATCACCAATACTGCGTGACCTGGAAATCCGCCTTGGATCAAAACGTCGCCGATCTGCAAGTCTTTGAGCGTGCCGATTTTTTGGAGTTCTTTTTCGAGCGAGGCGGTTCCAGCGTATGTGAAAATCACATCCATGTAGGACCTGAAATTTTCATGCGAGGCCGAGGGCTGCGATTTTTTCTGCCAATTGATTTTGGCGCCTGCGATCACCGGACGTTCGCCTTCCTTCCACCTGGACCAAGCGCAGTTTTCGCCATTGGTAAAGTTAAAATGGATGTCTTCATGCCTGCCTTTGGAGAACAAATACTCGCCACGCAGACGCATCACGGCGTCTGCACATTGTTGCAAATCGCGGCGGCCTACGTCCATGTTGATGACCGCATATTGCGCATCCTGGTATTCCTTGGGCTGACCATTAAAAAGCAGCACTTGGGGTTTGCCGGGCAATAGCGGAACGCCTCGCAGCCATTCCGCAAAGCTCCCCTCGGCCACTGGCTTGCGCACATACCCAGTGGGCGGGGCGATGCGATTTTCAACCGACTGCACTGGATTGTACATTTGGCACCAAGCATATTTGCTGCCTGTCGTGTCCACAAAGGTCGTCGGGAGGTGGGGCGTTTTCTCAGAAAAGCCTTCCCCCAAGCTTTCGTAGGCGCTGTCGGCGGCCGAGGGCTGCTTGCAAGCACTGAGCAGGCCCGCCGCCAGCATGAAGATCCAAATTGAAGTACGCATGTTGCAAAAGTAGGAAAAATTCAAGGAGGCTAGGGAATCGGAATTTTCCCGAAACCCATAGGCAATTCAACAGGCCACAAGGTCCACGCGATCATCCCGCAATTCACCACGCGCAGCGCTCAAAAACTCACCAATCCAAATTGACTCCCCTTGCGAACCTTGGCGTACATCAGGAGTTGCTTCCGATTGACCTGCTTGCAGAGCTTGGGCACGGTGATCGCGGAAATCTCAGCATTGGAGAGCAGGGCCTTGCGGCTCACTTCGCCATTTTCATCGATGCTGGCAATCACGACCACGCCATTTTTGTCGCGGAGGCTGAAGTTGTAAAATTGACCTTGCTTCAATCCCGGCTCCAGGTTTTTCTTATGGTCATTGTACACCAGATACAATTTTTCGTTGGTGACCATACTCACGTAGGAGGAATAATAGCCGCCATCGTTCACGCTCGTTTGGCGTTTCGGCACCTTGGTGGCCCACTCGATGTCGCCATCCTTGCCGATGCTCACCACGATCACATCGTTGTAATGATAATAGTATGTGCAGGTCGTGGCACCCGTCTTGGGGTCCGTGCGGCAAACCACGGTGACGTAATATTGCTCGGCCATGAGCACCGCCCCACCGTCGGCGCGAGGGATGATGTCGCGCAAGTCGTATTCGTAGAGCTCCACATTCTTGCCTTTTGCTTCCCGCCGCTTGGCTTTTTCCTCCTGGCGCTGCGTGAAATTCATGGTGATGAAATCGATGCCAAACTCCTTGGCGCTCATTTTCTCGATCTCCTTGGTTTTGCGGTCGATGCGCAGGTAATAGGTGCCTTTGACGCTAAATGTGCCCTGTTCGGAATAAAAGCCGGCACAGATGATGTCCCGTTTGGGCGAAACATCGATTTTCATGTCTGAAAGAAACATGTCGCCGAGTTTGACTTCGTATTCGTCTACCTCGGTGCCATCTTCGCGGTAGCCCAAGATGCGGTATTCATAATTGGGGTTGCCGCGGCGCTTGCTCTCCCCTTTTTCAGCGATTTTGATGCCGAGTATGAAGGCGTTCCCATCATTGTCCACCGCGAAATCCTCCACACCAAACCGCGATTCTGTATAAGGCAGCGTCACCTCTTTGGTCCAGACTTCCTCCATGTCCTGGTCCAAAATCGTGAGGCCATATTTCTCAGGCTCGTTTTTGCGCAGCTCGGTATTGGCGTAGATCATCACATGCGAGCTGTCGCGGGAGAATGTGTACTTGAACGCGCCCGGCCGATAACGCTTTACAAAGCTCAGCTCTGCAACCTTGCGCAGCGAACCCTCTGGTTTCAGGCTCGTCGCATTCACCCGCTGCACAAAGAGATAGTTCTTGTCGAGTTTGCGGTTGGCAAATGAACAAAAGAGGTGGATTTGCCCATTGCTTTCGAAGCAAAATTCGACGTGGAGGTCATTGTCCTCAAATGTAGGTTCGAGCTTGGAAATCAAGGAGGTTTTGAATCCAGCATCCATGCGCTCGAGCAGGTAACCGCCTGAAGCTTGCAGGAAACCGAGACGGCCCTTGGCTTTCATTACGATCGGTTGCGATGGCTTGTGGCTCACGACGCCGGTGATGATCACCTTGGCCTTTTCCTTGTGGATCGGTCCCCAAGTCACCTGTTGTGCGCTTGCAATTGGCCCGATGCAGCACAGCAACAGCCAGAAAATCAATTGTTTTGTTTTCATCGAGTGAAGGTACATAAAACTGAATCAGAACATGAAACCAAATCCTGCGGAAATCGGCGCATAGATCGTACCAGACGTTTCACGGCGGTTGGGCAGTCCATTGCTCTGCTTTCCGCCTTGTAACGAGATCATCCGCCGATAACCCATGCCGAAGTCGTAGCAGAACATGAAATACTTGCTGATGAAGAGGTTGTAGCCGTAGTCGATCGTGAAGTCGTGTATCGCTAGGTAGCCATCCCTCGCAGTCGTGTGCCGCCGAAATCCATAGCGCAGGCCCAAATAGTGGTATTCAGGCGCCTCACCTAAAAAGAAGTAGCGTGGCGACACCGACAATCCAAAGCCGCCGACGGGCTGAAATTGATCCACATACGCAGTGACCGGAATCAAGAGTTCGAACAGGTAGAAGGGGAGGAGCTTGTACACACCCATTTCGACCGACAAGTGCCCGGTGATCGCACGTTCATACCGCAGACCGATCGCTCCCGCGAGTGGCGACAAGAGATTGGTCGAAACCAGGTTTTTGCGTTTAGCGAGCCCACCGTCGTCGAAGAATTGATGGAGGTCTTCGGGCGCTTTTTCTGTTTCTTGGGCCTGCAATGCACCGGGGATGCTGAAGAATAGCATGTAGCAGGCGAGGGAGAGCAGCAGTGGACGCGAAATCGAACTCATAAGATTTACGATGAGACCTTGAAGATAGCCTATTGTGGGGGAAATCGCCCGATGCACCGACGCCAAAAACCCAAGGACAACGTGGAAGTTATTGAAAATTCATTCCTAAAGACAGTTCGAATCCAACGGTCGGCAAGTCAGTTCTGACCGATGTCCAAGAGTTTCCGCTCACATGGCGCATGCAAAATTGGGAAGATCATTCCGCGAGCAGAATCGCAAAGTCAAAAGGTGACCATGCCATACTGATTACCCGGAGCGGTTTTCGCATACATCAACATCTGCGTTTTGCTCACCTGCTTGCACAACTTGGGAACCGTGACAGCTTCAATCTCAGTATTGGGAAAGAGCTCCCGCCGCGAGAGCTTGCCCAGGTCGTCGATGGTAGCCAAGACGACAATGCCATTTTTTTCCCTGATCGAGAAGTTGCGGGTCACGCCAGCCTCGCCCGATTGCAGATTGGCCTTGTGATCGTTGTAAATCAGGTAGAGCTTGTCATCGGTCACCATCGTCGCAAAGGACGAATAGAAGCCAAAGTCGTTTGTGCTCACTTGGAATTTGGGAATCTTGGTCGCCCATTGAATGTCGCCTGTGGGGTTGATGCTCACGACGATGATGTTGTTGTAATGATAGTAGTAGGTCGTATAACTTCCTGAGCCCGCCGCCGAACCTGTGGATAGCGTGGTTACATAATACCGTTCTGCCAATAAAATCGTGCCGCCATCTGCGCGCGGGATTAGGTCGTGCAATTTGTAATCGTTCAATTGGACCGTGTTGCCTTGCTCGGTGAGCCTGATCGTCTTGGCCTCGTCACGCGCCGACATGTACAAAGTCTTGAATGCGAGGTCAAACTCATGGAGACTGAGTTTCTCGATTTCCTTGTTGGCACGATTGATGCGCAAATAGAAGGTGCCGGCGATCGAATTGATGCTTCCTTCAGAGTAGAATCCCGAGCATACGATTTGCTTGGGAGAAGAAAGGTCGATGCGCCATTCATTGACAAATTTGTCTTTGATTTGCACGGGATAAACTGTGGCCTCTGGAGCGGACTTGGAATAGACCAGAATTTGATATTCCTCGCTTGATCTGCTTCGTACTTCCCCCGTGTACCTACAGCCGGTCATAAAGACATTGCCACCATTGTCGACCCCCAAATCGCCTTGCACAAACATGTTTTCGGCATAAGGCAATCTCACCTCGCGGGTCCACTCGAGCTTCATGTCTTTGTCGAAGACATAGAGGGCAAATTTTTCAGGCTCTTTCCTTTTCACGATGGAATTGGCAACAATCAAGACGTGGGAGCTGTCGCGAGAAATGCGGTAGTCAAATCCCCCTTCACCGAAGCCATTGGTATAGGTGAGTTCTGCGATCGGGGTCATCGGTCCATCAACCTGCAGGGTGTTGCGGTTGATGTTTTGGACCAACAACAAGCGCTTGTTTCCCTTGGAATCGGCAAAGGAGCAAAACATATAGATCTTACCATTGTAATCAAAATAAAACCGCATGTTGGGGGTTCGTTTGCCATAAGTGGGAACGAGCGGCACATTCAGCGTGGAGTTGCATTGCGCATCGATGGCCTCCAATTCGAATTCCAACCAAGAATCAGGATAGCCCGGGACTCCCTTTCCCTTCATCACGATGGTCGATGATGGGTTGTTGGAAACATTTCCCATCACGATGACTTTTCTTTTTTCTGGGACGGGATTTCCCCACACGACTTTCTGTGACCAGCCAGAGAGGACGAATGCAAACGGCAAAAGCAAAAGCAAAAGCAAAAGGGTCTTGTATTTCATTGTCTTGGGGTTTCGCAAAGTGAATCGAACTACGGTAAATTTGATGCTGAAAGTTAGTGCGTGATGGACGGTTTTCCTAATGGCGACCGCGATTTCATGTCAGATAAAAATTGCAGATGTAAGGAATTGATTCAGTGAGGATTGATGCGATACCGTGAATGCCAAAGTTGGATTCATGCATTCCTTTCCCGACCTTTAAGCTAGTAAGCAGTATCGAAATGCGCATGAAAAAATGGATCGCCGTCCTGGTACTTTTGGTTTGGGTCGCAAGCCGGCCCACCTTGCTGGCCCAGTGCAGCTCGCTCTACACAACCCCCGAGTTCCCGATCGCCACGCATCCATCTGACGGGCACACGCAGAGCTGGGGCGCCAATACGTTTTTGCAGGCACAAATGGGTGGCGCCGCGAGCTTCACGGGGATCCAAATCTATGTCGACAACAGCTTTGGCCCCACGACCTATGCAAGTCAGCAGGTGTGGTTGCGCCACACCGCCGTCACGAGCTACCCCAATGCCCAGTATCCCACCACAGCGGGCTTCACGCAGTGTTTCGCCGGCACTTACTCCTTCCCGATGTCGGGCTTGTACACCATTGCCTTCAATGTGAGCCCATTTGCCTACAACGGTGCGAGCGCGGTGGAGATCCTCTTTGAAAACCGCTCCAATGTCTACCGTGCCAATGAGCCTTGGTTTCGCCGCACACCGACCTATGGTGCGGGCGTGTACCGCAGCAAATGGAACGGCAATTTTGGCTTCGGCGGATTTCCTGGTACCGCCGCCAATGGTTCTGCTGTGCGGCTCACCTATACCTTGAGCCTCACGGCTGCGGGTGGCGGAGGTTGCGGTGCAGTCTTGCCGGTGAGTTTCCCGACCTTTGGGGCCACGCCGCAAGGCAAGCAGGTGCAGTGCAGTTGGGAAATCCAGGACGTGATCGCCGCCACGGAACTCAGGCTGGAACGTAGCATTGGGGACACGGTGTTTTCGGTGTTGCAGACCTTCAATCCAGGGTCGACAGGGCATTTTGAGTGGGTGGACGCACATCCCAATGCGGGCATCAACATCTACCGCCTGCGCAGCCGCGACGCCAATGGCGAGGAGTTGCTGAGCAGCATGGTGCTGGTGGACATGACAGATCAAAATCGCTTGCAGATGTACAGTGCAGCCTCTGAGACGGGGTTGGATTTTGTTTTCGACAGCCCCGATGCCCGTTTGGGGCAATTGGAGATCAATGATTTACAAGGTCGGCTGCTGCTGGAGCAGGCGCTGGACCTGGAGGCTGGGCGCAACCACTTGGGTGTGCAAATGCCGCAGCACCGGGGCGTTTTGCTGGTGCAACTGCATACGAACAAGGGCAGCCTTGCGCAGAAAGTCATGCGTTGATCAGTCGCAAGAGGCCGCAGCACGCAAGATTCTGAAGGCTTGAAAAATGAAGGACAGCAAACACCTGGCCCAAGCTTGGACTTGGGCTGAGGAACAAAGCGGTACGAAAAACAGCATTTTGGGCCCTACGACTCCTCCAAGGGATCAAATTCCTCTTCGTATGCCTCAATGGCTTCCAGCAAAGATTCGCGTTCCGCATCCTTGGCGGGACTTTGGGGGCCTTCCATGAGCTCGGCCAACCTCGCGAGTGCGCGCTCGTATTCTTCTTCGGTGTCGATGGGGGGCGTTTTCATCGTTGCACAAATTATTCGCCCAAAATAATAAAAAACTTCAAATCCAAACGACTCTCCAAGCCCATCAGGTATTCTTCCAGCTCTTTTTGCGTGGCCTCCGTGGTGCCCTTGATCACCGAGCAAGCTTGGCCATTGATTGTCAGGGAATTGGTGCTTAGTTGTGCGGAAATTTCCGCAAAGTCGCGCAGTTGGACTGCAGTTTCCCTGCCGGGCCGACCTACGATGAGCCTTCCCAATTCATCTACTGCCATGCTCCGCTGCAAGTCATCGCTCCGCAATAAGATCAGCAGGCTGTCTGCGCTGGGCAGGGTTTCAAATGGCTTGAGCCTGCCTGCATTGATCGCCGAAGAGACATCTGCGACGACAATTCCCATGGCTCGCATCCTCATGGCATCCATCTCGATTTGCACGACCTCGACCGGCAGGCCCTCGACGTGGGTGTCGTAGACCATGGGCCGAGCATCGGTCTTCAGGATCTCGAGGAACTGCGCGATCCCACTGGCTGTGCGAATGTTGGGATTGGGAAATGCGATCGTGACCGGTTGTGTGACGCGCTTGGGCATGCAGCCGCCGAGGGCGAGCACAAGGAGTAGCAACTAGGTGAATGCTAGACTTCGGGATTTCATCACGAGGCGGGATTTTCAGCCCTCATTTCACAACCAAGACCTTGCCGCGCGACTTGAGCTTCCCTTCGCTGTCTTGGATGTGCACGAAGTACATGCCGGCCTGGAATCCTGTCCCGTTCAGCTCGAAAAAATCTGCGCGCGTTTCCCATTGGCCGACTACGATGCCGGTGTTGCTGACGAGGGAAAGCAGACAGACCTCTCGGGTAGCATTGTCAAAATACACCTTGGAAGTGCCGACCACGGGATTGGGGCGAATCTGATGGCCATTGCTGCCCAGGTCCACGACCTCGATGGAGCGCACCGACGTCGAGCCCACGCGCCCGAGGTGCAGGCGGTAGTAGTTCCGGAAATTGGTGACGGGATGCTCGTCGAGGTAGCTGTAGGGAATCGCCGTGGTGGGGCCGCCGCAGATGCCGCCGATGCGGTAGATGACCTCGTAGCTGAGGCTGTCGGTCGAGCGCATGATGTCGATGCCCTCGCAGGTGCTCCCCGGGCGCGTAACCCAATTGAGCAGGACTTGTCCATCGTTTTTGGAGATGGAAAAATGCTCGAGCAGCGGGTCTGATTGGGCAGGCAGGG
>JANMIM010000314.1:0-2163 GCA_031375795.1 Bacteroidota bacterium | reverse complement strand
ATGGAGGCCCCACCCGAAGGTGGCGCACGCCACCGGCTTCCCCGAAAACGAAGTTAGCTTGAAAAATATTTTTCAGCAAGTTTTCAAAGCATCACAAAACCAAGGAGTTATGAGTTCGATTTTTTACTTGCTGAATCGCTGTATAAATTAGTTTCTCTCCGGTGCATCCCACCATTCGCTTTCATCCCCTTCATTGCTTAGTTTTGCAGCCAAATCAGTGGTCATGAAAAAGGTACTTGTGATAGGCGAGCCAGTTCGCTTGGAGGAATTCAAAAAACTCAATTTGCAGCACGCGGAGGTCACTTTTCGCGAGTATGTGACGATGGATTCACTCAACGATGGTTTTGACGACGAGGATGAAGAAGAGGACGACATGATCTTTGACGATGCAGATTTTGACGATGAAGAGGAGGAAGAGGGCGAATTGCTGCTCAACGAGGAAGACGATGAGCTCGAGGCCTTTGACACCGAGGTTTACGACATCGTCTTTGACTTGAACTTTGACGACGACGAAAATTCCATCACATCCTACCTCTTCAACGAAGGCCAGGTCGTGATCGCCTGCGCCGTGAAGCGCTCCTTGTCTGAGCTGACCGGGCCCTGGGAGCTGGACATGGAATGCAAGGTCTTTGGCATCAATGCCTTGCCGACATTCCTCAACCGCAAGAAACTCGAAATGAGCATGCTCGACCGCGCGGATCACATGATTTTGGAAGCCACGATGAAGACCTTGGGCTTGGATTATGAACTGATCGAGGACCAGGTGGGCATGGTCACGCCACGTGTGGTGTGCATGATCATCAACGAGGCTGCGTTTGTGCTAGGGGAGGGGACGGCCGAGGTCGAGGCCATCGACCAGGCGATGAAACTCGGCACCAACTATCCGATGGGGCCATTTGAATGGTGCGACAAGATCGGCGTACACGAGGTCGTGGGCGTCTTGGAGGCCCTGCAGGCCCGCACGGGAGATGGCAAATACAAGATCGCCCCCGCGCTGCTGCGGCAGCGCGACCGCGAGCTCCTGTTTTACCCAGAAGTCTAAACCTGCGCCACGCGCACGACCGACGCACGATGAGCCTGCAATGGAATCTCAGCGACTCATCCAAAGGCCGCAGCGCCCTGTTCATCGGCCTGGCCATCTTCCTGCTCAATTTTGGATTGAAAATCCTCTTCCTGGACGCTCAGCCGATCGCTGGCGACGAGCCGTTTACGCTCTTTTGGGCGCAGCGGCCGTTGGCAGACATCTGGGAGCTCTGCAAGAATGAAAACAATCCGCCGCTGCATTTCATCATCGAGCATTTTTGGATCCGATGGTTTGGCTGGGAACCCAGTAGCCTGCGGCTGCCGAGCCTGATTTTCAGCAGCTTGGCCGCCATGCTGCTGTTCCTGAGCGCCAACCGCCACTTCGGGCTCCTCGGCGGCCTCATGGCCGCGCTGCTGTTCACCCTCTCGACCGAGCACGTCTACCATTCCCACGAGGCGCGCACCTACGCGCTGCTTTGCCTGCTCACGGTGGCGGCGGTGGACCGCTACCTGTCGCTGGCGCAGGAGCCACGCAAGTGGCAGCATTACCTTTGGCTGGGAATTTGGAATTTGCTCCTGATTTACAGCCACTTTCTCGGGATTTGGGTACTGATCGCGCAGGTCGTTTTTTGGGTCTTGATGCCCGAACGCAAGGCGACGATCGGGCGGCTGGCGCTGATGTTCACGGCCGTGGGCCTCGGCTACTTGCCCAATTTGTATGCGTTTGCGCTGCGGCTACAATCTGTCGCCAAGGCAGGCACATGGGTGGCGCCGCCGCATTGGACGCAGCTCTACGGGCACATCAATATTTTCCTGAATGGCCCTGCCGGAACGATCGGCGTAATGGGCTTGTTGGGATTGGGCACGGCGTGGATGCTGGTCGGCCAAAAGAGCCGTGCGGCGAGCTTGCAGACGCTGGCCGGGCACCGCACATTGCTGATCGTCGGCGGCATGTTTGGGTTCATGTACATCGGACTTTACCTGCAATCCCTGTTTTTTTCACCCGTTTTCATTCCCCGCTACCTGCTGTTTTCATCGATTCCCTTTTTTCTCGCCGTCGCTGGCTCGCTCAATTTCCTGCTCACGACGACGCGGCAGCAATGGGTGAGCCTCGTGGTGGTCGTCGCCTGCATGGTGCCT
>JANMIM010000312.1:0-1637 GCA_031375795.1 Bacteroidota bacterium | reverse complement strand
CCTCCAACCATATCTGCGCGCCCGCACTGGGGTTGGGGAACATGCGCCATTGCAAATCGGCGACCCGCGCGGGCAGCCCCACCAAGGGATCGGTCTTGAAACGCAGCGAGTCAATGGTGAATACGCTGCCCGGCATGGGCGTGCCGTTGGGATCAGAGGACCAAATGTCGATGCGCACCGTATCGGGGATGGTTCCGAGATTGAAGGGGATTTCGAAGTAGGTGTACACGTTTTTGGTCGTGAAGTACAGGGCGGCGACATCGGTGACCGTGCCGCCTTGCGAGAAGACCGCCCCGACGATGGCGCTGTCATTGCCCATCGCGAGATATTTGTACCACCCACACAGCGTGTCGATGGTATGGACATAGGGTTGGCCGCCGGCTTGTGTGCTGCTGTTGAAAAACCCGGTGGTGAAGTACCCGTTGGTATCGGAATTGCCAAACAGGCGCCTGGTCTCGATGCGGGCCGCATATTGGCCCGTGATCGCGTCGGTGCTGCGGGTCACCACCTCGGCCGTGTCTCCATAGATATCGGGCGAGGTCCAGCCATAGGGCTCGGCGCGGGGCAGTTCCGTCCAAAACTCAAAATTGCCGTTTGAAATGGGTGCCGGGGTGTTGAAGGAGAGGTCATCGACGAGCAACCAGCTGCCGTTGGAGATATTGGTGCTGCCGGGCATTCCAGAGACGATGGCGATCACCACGGAATCAGGCATGGCGCTCAGGGAAAGGGGCAATTCGAAAAGGGTGTAATTGGTCGCAGTGCCCGTGAAGAATTGGAAGTCGGTGGAGAGGATGGTGCCACCAGCCTTGAAGGTCACCAGGATCAGCGCCGTGTCGTTGGGGGCGAGGTCATACTTCACCCAGCCACGCATCGTGTCGGGCTGCTGTATATAGGCGGTGCCCCCCTCCCCGAGGTCTGCACCGCCGGGAGTATTGGCGACATAGCCGACCACTGTGTCGTTGGCATCCACAAAGGATTCCATGTAGGCCGCATATTGACCGCCATGGGCATCAGTGGAACGCAACACATTTGGGCTGCCAAAAACCACTTGCGACCAGAAATTGGAGTCAAACCATGTGCGGGGAATCGCCATCGTGTCGGTCTGCCAAAGCTCAAAGCTCGGGTTGGGCACGGCCTGTGAAAACAGGCACAGGGATGGCAGGAATAGGAGCGACAGGAGTAAATATCTTTTCATAGCGTATTAAATATAGCTGGAATTTCAGAATTCATCGTCGGATGAACTATGATGAAGATCACTTGATCCTACCCGTGAAGCTGACATCATAGCCGATCCAATGCGATACAAGATACGATGCAATGGGGCCAAATAGCCGATTTGCAGACGGTGTGGTCAAAAATTCCCACCAGACCGTTTGGCAGTGGACCGATTTGTTCGCAACTTTGCACCCGTTCATCCGAGGCCCCGTAGTTCAATGGATAGAACAGGTGTTTCCTAAATACCAGATCCAAGTTCGATCCTTGGCGGGGCTACCAAATCGCCATCGGCGATTTCACAAGCAAATCGTTTACTCAAAGGAAATCAATCATCGGTGGGATTGGCTGCATCGGCCACGTGGAGGCCGTCGAAGTCGTAGCCCAACTGCTTGCAAACTGCCTCGAAATCATCGCATTTTGAC
>JANMIM010000306.1:0-2057 GCA_031375795.1 Bacteroidota bacterium | reverse complement strand
CCACAAAGCCCTCGTGCAGGTGCTGGAACGATCGGGTTTCGATCCCTTGCAGGACCGTTTGATTTCATTGGGAGACCTCACAGACTACCATCCCGACAACGCAGAGGTGATCGAGACCCTCATGGTGATCCCAGACCTGGTATGCGTGCGGGGCAACCATGACATTTGGGTGGAGGACTACCTGGAACGAAACGTTGCAGACAGCAATTGGCTTCACAACGGCGGCGAAGCCACGGTCGAGTCCATCTATTGGAAATCGGGCGAGATGAAGCAACGCTACCTCCGCTTCTTTTCCAAGCAGCTCAAATATTTTGTCGATGAGCACGATCGCCTTTTTGTACATGCAGGGATCGAGCAGTATGTGCCCTTGGAGATGCAGACCGATTTGATCCTGTACTGGGACCGCAAGCTCTGGACCATGGCCGCACGCGCCGAGATGTTTGGGGAGCCCTTCCCACAACACGACTTTCACGAAATCTACATCGGCCATACTCCCACGCCCAAATTCTGGCCTGAGGGCCTTCCTGTGCGGTTGGGCAATATCTGGAACATGGACCAAGGCATCAAGCGCGGCGGCCGGCTGTCGATCATGGATGTGGCAACCAAGGAATATTGGCAATCAGACCCGCAGTTGGAACTGTATCCGCTGTCGGAGGTGTGATTTGGTGGTCTGGGGGTGAATGTGGCCGTCAAAGCAACTTGCGGCGCGACATCTCACGCTTGAGCAATCCCACCTCGCGGGAGCTCTGCCCCGCGATGGAGGTATTTTCAGCCGCGCGGCGAAACAAATAAGGCAGCACGGCCTTCACGGGGCCGTAAGGCAAGTATTTTGCGGCCCTGTAGCCATGGTGGGCCAAGTTGAAGCTGATGTGGTCGCTCATGCCCAGCAATTGCGCAAACAACACATGCGGGTGGTCGCGGTCGATGCCCTTCTCGACGAGCAGCGCGGCAAGTGTCGCTGCACTTTCCTCGTTGTGCGTACCCGCGCACAGGGCCACAATGTCGATGTGGGCGACGCATTCGCGCAAGGCGGCGTTGTAGTCCCGGTCGGTGGCTGCCTTGTCGGGTTGCATGGGCGTCGCGTAGCCAAACTCGACTGCGCGGTTGTTTTCCTTCTCAATGTAGGCGCCCCGCACAACCTTGATGCCTACGAAGTAGCCAGCATCCTTGGCCCTGATAAACAAGCCCTTGAGGTAGGCCAATCGGTCATGTCGGTACATCTGTGCCGTTTGGTACACGATCGGGGCCTCCCGGTTGTAGCGCGCCATCATTTCCTCGGTCCACAGGTCGATCGTGCGTTGGATCCAGCTTTCCTCTGCATCCACAAAGATCGGCTGCTTCAAATCATGGGCGGTCTTGCAAATGGCCTCCAAGCGTGCCTTGCCGCGGTCGGCTGCGGCTAGCTCCTCTGGCGTGAGGCTGCGGCCTGCATCCATTTTCTCCAGGATCGCGCTGTCTGCGATCCCAGTGACCTTCAAAGCCGAGAAGGCGACAGCCCCATCCACGGCGCCATACTGCACCGTGCGGATGATCTCGTCACGCGTCGCATCAAAGCTGGCTTCGTCGTTTTTGCCCTCGACCGAGTAGTCGAGGATCGTCAAGACCTTGCTGGCATACAGTTCTTGTGAGCGGTCCTTGGTGTCCTCCAGGCTCGTTCCCCCACAGAATATGTCGAATATCGTGCGGCGAATGATCCCCTCCACCGGCAGTCGCAGCTTGAGCGCCACGGTCACCATCGGTGGGCCGATCGTCGACAAAAACTTGGATCCCAGCATCTTGAACAATCGGAAAGTGCGCTTGAGCTGGGCATCGCTTTTGTAGGCAAAGGCAAATTGCGTATTGCTGAAATCTAGTTTTTGACCCCGCGGGTTGGCATCCATCTTCAAGAAATTTCGGGGCCAAAGTACACAAAATTTTTGGGGATGGTGAATGTTGAAGTTTGTGGGGTGGACGACGAATTTGGCAGCTATTGGTCGGCCATCCCCGCAACAACGCTTGAGGTCGACTTACGAGCAATTGATTCTTGCAACGAGGCCTTTGTTTCACTGTTATTTGGG
>JANMIM010000298.1:0-2344 GCA_031375795.1 Bacteroidota bacterium | reverse complement strand
CCTTGCCGCCCGGCATGGCGATGCCAAAAGGCAAGGGATTAGCCCCGCCCTCGCAATAGCTTGATAGCGGATAGCCAAATGAGGGATCATCAGGCACATCAATCCAAACCGAATCCCGAACATCGATGGCGCAGCGGTTATCGATGTCGTAGTAAACGATATAAGGCCCCCCCGGCTGCATAGCACTGAAATCAAGCTGTCCAAGATCAGTATTGCTGAAAACGATGCCGCCCCCCGCGACAAAACTGCCCAAGGTGTCGCCGAGGATCACGGGAATTGGGTCTTGGCCCGATTGGCAATGGTGGTCGGGAAGGTAGGCGATGGTCGTGAAGCTGTCCGTGGGACTTACTTGCACCGTCTGCGTGAATTGGGCTTGACAACTGCCCGTCAGGGTGTAGGTCACGTTCCAGATTCCAGACTGTGACTGCGATAGCAGGATTGCACCCGTCACTGAATCCACCACGAGGCCCGTGTCGCCCGTGAAAGCCCCTCCTGGGGTGCCTAGGATTTGTGGAACGGGGTTGGTGTCGCCACTGCAAAACACCGATGCTGGATAGGCGAAGTTGGCGGATGCGGAGCCGAATACGTTCACGGTCACGTCGATGCTGTCCTTGCAAGTGCCGCCCGTGACATGCCTGACCGTGTGCGAACCCGCGCCGCTTGCAGTGAGGTGCAGCCGCCCGTCGATGTCCACCACCGTCGAGGGGGTGACGGCATGGAAGTAGCCCATGATGCCCTGAACCAAGGGCCAAGGGTCGGGGTCGCCCATGCAAAAGTTGCCGTTTGGCGGGTACATGAATGCGGGGTTGTCAGTCGTTAGCACCGAGAAGGGAACGGAGGCCGTGTCTGAGCAAAAACCGCCTGTGAGGTGCCTCAATTCGTAGTTTGCGCCGCTTGCAATGCCAGTGGCCGCAACTGCAATAGGTGCCGTTCCTTGGCTGAAAAGCACCTGCCCTGTCGTGCTTATCACTTGCCAAGCCCCAGAAGCAGTTTGAGTGAGGGGTGCGAGTGTGCCATTCGCGCAAAATTGCGTCTGAGGCAAGGTGAACTGTGCAGATAGGGTCGTGTCGATGTGCAAGTTGGCGATTGCCGTCACCGTGTCGGGGCATTGCCCGTTGGTCGCGTATTGGACGGTGTAGATGCCCGTTTGGCTGTTGGCGGGATCGATGTCGCCTGTCGGCCCCAGGTCGAGGCCGATGGGGTTGGAAATGAACGCGCCGCCTGAATTGCCGCTCGTGAACGAGGGCCAAACCGCTTGGGTGCCTTGGCAAAGCGTAGGGACTCCAAGATTGAGCGGGACGGCTGGATAGCCTACTATTGCCGTAGAGGTCGGGAGGATGATGATTTGGATCATCGTGCTATCGTAGCACCCGCCGCCAACGGGGACGTACCAAAGCTCGTGCAAGCCAACGGGTGACAATGCGGGGTCAAACAATCCTGTCAATGGATTCAACTGATGGAGGCCCGTTGGTGAACGAAACACTGCGCTTGCTGGAAATAGGTTGATCGAATCGGGCCTCACGAGTCCCCCGTCTTGGCAGATGGTCACTTGGGTCAGGCCGTTGATCGTGGCGACTGCGGGTTGCCTTGGCTGGATTGCGACGGTGAAAGCAACCGTATCGGCGCAACGTGGATGGTTGGTGCAAAACAGGAATTGGTTGCTTGGCCCGATTGCGCCCGGATGCAAGGGTATTTCACCCGTGGCAGGATTCACCCAAAAGCCAGGTACTCCCGTGCGGCAACAAAACATGCCCGTGGCGGTCTGTGGTGTGAGCGTGATCGACGGCGATGGGTTGGTGTCGCCCAAGCAAAATATCGTGGAGCCGTAGGTCACAGTGGCCTTGTCGCCTGTAAGGCAGACGGTGTCGTTGGCGTAGTAATAATAGACGTTGGCACCTTGGGTTGTCTTTTTGATGATCCTAAGCAACATGCAGGTGTCGATCCCCAAGATGAATGCGGTTGGCGGAATCTGGCACACGATGCGGTCATTGTTGCCGTTGCCCTGAGTGGTGATCGTCACCGATGGCGAAGCCACGATTCCAAACACCACCCAAGTCGTGTCCCAAGACTCGCCGCCCGTGGCCTTCTTGAAGTTTTGGCCGTGGATCGTGATCGATTGTGCATGGCAAAAGGTCGTGTCGCCGACTTGATATGGGCCTGGCAAGCTCGTGTTGTCGTAATCCTGGATCACAGGGCTTGCACTGGATTGAGCGTAAATCGCGTTTGCCGCGACGATGAAAAACAATAGCAAAAGCGCATCTGGGAAATGAGTTCTCATATCCTTAACTGGTTGATTACATGAATACAAACTGCCTAAGAGACCCCGACCCGATAGCTATCGGGT
>JANMIM010000283.1:0-5510 GCA_031375795.1 Bacteroidota bacterium | reverse complement strand
GCACAAAGCGTTGTGTCATTCCCCAAGTTCGGTGTGGGCAATGGATTGACCGCAATATTGATCTGATCTGAGCCACTGCAGCCGTTCCCGTCGGTCACGGTCACGTCCACGAGGCCAGCCGTCGAGACGCTGAGCGTCGGTGTGACGGCTCCGGTGCTCCAAGCGTAGCTCGCGTACACGCCGGGATTCAGGACGATGCTGCTGCCTGCGCAAATGGCGACGTCAATTCCCAAATTGGGGGTGGGCAATGGATTAACCGCAATATTGATCTGATCGGTGCCGATACAGCCGTTCCCGTCGGTGACGGTCACGTCCACCAATCCCGCCGTTGAGACGCTGAGCGTCGGTGTGACGGCTCCCGTGCTCCAAGCGTAGCTCGCGTACACGCCGGGATTCAGGACGATGCTGCTGCCTGCGCAAATCGTGGTGTCATTCCCCAAATTCGGAGTGGGCAATGGATTGACCGCAATATTGATCTGATCTGAGCCACTGCATCCATTCCCGTCGGTCACGGTCACGTCCACGAGGCCAGCCGACGATACGCTGAGCGTGGGCGTGACCGCGCCTGTGCTCCAAGCATAGCTCGCATACACGCCGGGATTCAGGACAATGCTGCTGCCTGCGCAAATGGCGACGTCACTTCCCAAATTGGGCGTGGGCAATGGAACCACGGTAACATCGATTCCGCCAATGCCTGTACACCCATTGGCGTCGGTCACGGTGACTTGGTAAAATCCTGTCGTGGAGACGGTGATCGATTGGGTCGTAGGGCCTGTGCTCCATGCATAAGAGGCATAACCGGGACCTGGATCCAACACCAAACTGGAGCCGGCACAGATCGTCGTGTCGTTTCCAAGGCTAGGAGTCGGGAGGTTGTGCCGGATAAACACCATGGTGTCGCTTGCTTGGCACCCGTTGGCATCGGTGACGGTCACCGAATAGGTGCCTGTGGACGTGGCGGTGATGCTGGATGAGGGTTGGAAAGTGCTCCAAAGGTAGGTCACAAATCCCGGACCGGCATTCAAAATTGGCCCAAATCCGCCACATTGCGTGACGTCAGGCCCGATGTTTACGACCGGTTGTGGGTGCAAACTAAGCAAGGCTGTGTCGGCGTCGGTGCAACCGTTGATGTCTGTGACCGTCACGCGGTAACTTCCCGCAGCGGCCGCAACGATGCTTTGCGTTGTTTGCAGGTTGCTCCAGGCGTAGGATGCAAACCCCGGGCCTGCATTGAAGATCGTCGAACCGCCCGGGCAGATGGTGCGATCTGGACCCATGTTGATGACCGGATTGGGGACGACGACGATGCGGTGATTGGCCAGCAGTCGCTCGACACAAGCCGGGTTGCCGATGTAGGCTTGGACAGCCAAGGTCACAGTGGAATTCAAGGGACCCGAGGAAAATGAAATCGGTCCGCCGGTGCCGAATTGTGCCACCCCGATCACAGCCCCGCTCGTGCTGTCGATCAATTGGTAGGTGGTGCCCACGACGCTGCCGACGACGGTCAAGGTCACGCTGCTGCCCATGCAGGCGAGGAGCGAAGATGCGTTGACCGCCAAGCTGAGGTTGGGATGCAGGTTGCAAGTGCTGTATTTGGCCACGTGGATGTCTTCGCTGCCCTCAAAGGGTAGGGTCGTGGGAGGGACGGTGGCAAATTGCCCCGCAGCCGAATTATAGGCACCCGTGATGTAGACCTCGCCTTTGTCAAAGATGGCGAGCGCATTGGACCCGTCGGTGCCGGTGCCCCCGGCCTGCAAGGCGATGCCAAGGTTTCCACCAGTAGTGAAGGAAGCAAGAAACAGGTCACTGATGCCGCTGGCAGTAAAGCTTGTGGTGGGGGCACTTACATTGGGCAGTTGTATTGTTCCGAGGAAGAAGCCGGTGACCCAAGGATTGCCCAGCTCGTCCACTTGCACGTCGTTGACGCTTTCAAGCAATACTCCCCCAGCATTGCCCATGAGGTCGACCCAGAGTGCATTGCCATTTGCTGGGTTGTGTCGGGAGAGAAAGCCATCGAGCACGCTACCCGATGTCGACGGCGCCAGCGGTGGAAATGTGGGATTTCCCCCGGCCCTTCCCCCCAGGTACACAGCGGAGCCATCGGTTGCGATGCCAAATGCCTCGTCTGCAAATCCGCCCGCACCAGCCGCGTAGCCCCAAAAGGCAAGCCCATCGCTGCGTCTAAAAGAAAACATGAAGGCATCTGTCAGCCCCCCTGCGGCGATCTGGTTCACATTGACATTGCCCAGGACTCCGGCGGCCCGGATGGAGGGATTGGAAAATCCACCGCAAATGTAGACCGCGTTGCTATCGACCGCGATGGCCTGCGCACGGCTGTTGCCTCCACCCAGCCTGTTTTCCCGCACCCACTGAAATGCACCATTGTTTTTGCGATACTTTGCGATCCACCAATCTCGGGTTCCAAGGGGGGTGATCGTCGACACGGGTCCACCCAAGGCGCCATCAAAGTTGGCCGAACCCTCGTAGTAGCCGGTGACATAGACGGCATTGTTGTCAAATGCAATTCCCAGACCGACGTCGGGCAACACGCTACCCTCGAGCGCTACCCACAGCACGGCCCCCGACGAGTCAAATGCCGCCACCACGATGTCTTGGGCACCGATCGGTGTCGTGGTGACAGGTGTCCCGCCACGCCCGCTGATCGTGACGGCTCCCGTCAAATAGCCTGTAACGTAGACGCGGTGATTGGAACTGTCCACCGCGACTGCCAGCAATTTGTCGCTGCCAGTTCCCGCAACGTCAAAGGCCCACACCAGTGAGCCATTGGATTTGTATTTGGCCACAAACGCATCGTCTGAGCCCACGCTCAAGAGGCCATATTCAGACAAGGAGCCTTGCGTGGAACCGACGACATAGACATCTCCCGTTTTTTTGTCGACCGCAACGCTACCTGCTTCATCCGTGCCAGTCGAATTGGCGTATTGGGCCCAATCCCATCCTTGGCTCCAAGCCAGAGAAGAGGTCGTAAGCAAGATTACCATCCAAGTGGATAGCACAAAAAAATAGGATTGATGGGACCTCTTATCCAAGCCGAACACCCGTTACAACATTTGGAGGTTGGTCGATTTGCCTGGTATCGTGTCATCGAGATGCTTCCGAGAACCCGCAGGGGCCTTGAGCATTTCAATAGGCAATCAGGCGAATCGTTTTTCCTCCTTTACAATAGAAACGAAGCGAATTTATGCATAAAATCTTACGCCGCCAATTATTGGCAGGCAGATTGTCTCAAGATTCGGGTCCCGGTCACCAAGGTGCTGTCCTTCCACATCCATTTTTCCCTGCCATTGGTCCTGCTGCCAGACTCATCGGAGAGTACGGAAAGGTCCAGTGTATCCTTGTGTAGCTCGCCTTGAAAGCTGGTGTTGAAGACCGACTCCATGCCGTTGTCGGCGTCGACCACCGTTCCCCTCAGCGTCCCTTCCACGGTGGAATTGGGAGCATAAGTGAGGTTGCCGGTCATGGATAAATTGCTGTCTTTCAACTTGAAACAATAGTTGCCTGGCTTCCGTTCGGTGGGGCGCGCGTTTTGAGGATCCAATTCGGGTTTGGGAGGCGTGCTGATGGCTGACTCCGAACCATTTGGCTTGCAGGCCAATGCGCCAAGGCTGAGGGTGGCGATTGCTAGCAGCACGAGATAGAATTGTTGAAACTTCATGACGATCGCTGATTGATTCACTGATAAGCAAAAATTACTGGAACAAACGCTACCGCATTTTTCCTTCAAACCATGTGTTTTTGTCTTCTTCGCCCCTGAGCAGCCGACCGATATTGCTGCGGTGGGTGTACACCACCAGCAAAAACATCAAAAATCCTACAGCCACCAAGAGCCAATTTACGGGTTCCGCAAAGATCAGTGCCCGTGCCAGTAGGAACAAGGGATAAATGAGCACAGAACCCATCGAGGCCACTGCGACATAGCGGTTTGCGTACAGAATGATGATCCATCCTGCCAGACAGATGAGGCTCGCCTGCCAGTTGGTCACGACCATCATGCCCAGGAGGGTATTGATGCCCTTGCCACCCTTGAATCCGAAATAGACAGGGTAGAGGTGCCCGATCACCGACAGGAGCCCACAGATGATGGCCTGCAACTCCAATGCGAAACCGCTGAGCCAATGCGTGGTGCCGGGGAAGAATGCGTGCGCAAAAAATGGCAGCGCCGCCGACAAGGAGCCCTTGCCGATGTCGACCACCTGCGTCAAGGCACCCGCTTTGAAGCCCAATTCCCGAAACATATTGGTGCTGCCGGCATTGAGGGAACCCAGCGTGCGAATGTCCACCCCATAGAGCCCACGGCTTACGATGACCGCGGCATTGATCGACCCCAACAGGTAAGGCAGCAATAGAATGGAGATGCTGAGCACGATTTCCATGCCGCGAAGGTAGTGATTTCTCTCCCTTTCCCCAAAAAACCGCAGCTCCCTTCAAGCGATTTGAAGGGGGCTGCGGTCAAAAATGCGACGCGTTGCTCAGGTCATTCAACCCTCAATTTGAGGGTTTGCTGGAAGCCCACACCGCGCAATTGCACGAAGTAGATGCCAGCGCCGATGCCTTCCAAGTTCAGCGTTTGCTGGTATTCGCCCACGATCTGCTGCTCAGACCAGCGACGCATCACTTTGCCGGTGATGTCGCTGATCGTAAACTCGGCAGCGTCGAGTTGTGGACAGACCACCAGCAGTTTCACATGGTCCTGAGCAGGATTGGGGATCAAGCTCATCTGGGTGGCTTGGCCAGGCTGCAGGCCCACGACCACGACGGTGACCGTGGCACATTCGGTATCCACGACGCCGCAGTCATCGGTGGTCGTGAGGCAGATGGTGTACGTGCCCGAGGCCGCGTAAGTATGTGTCGGGGATGCGAGCGTAGAGGTCGTGCCATCGCCGAAGTCCCAGGCGTAACTGAGGCCCGTGCCTGAGCTTTGGTCGGTGCAGTTGACCGTGGCACCTGCAAGTGCGGTGCTGAAGGCTGCCGTCACCGCCGTGCATCCCACGACCAACACTTGGCAACTGGTGTCGGTCTCCGAGCAGGTATTCCGCAGCACCAAGCAGACTTGGTAGGTGCCGGGGGCTGCGTAGGTATGTGTCGGATTGGCACTGCTGGAGCTGAATCCATCCCCAAAATACCAGCCCAGGGTCGAGTAGACGCTCGTAGAGGTATTGGTGAATGTGACCGTGAGATTGGTGAGTGGGCTCGTGCTGAAGCTCGATGCCAGCGGGTTGCAGGTCACCGTGATCGACTGGCAGAGTGTATCGCGACGGCCGCAGGAGTTGGCTACGATCAGGCACACGTTGTAGGTGCCGGGTGCGGTGTAGGTATGGGTCGGCGATGATCCCGACCCGGTGAGGCCGTCCCCAAAGTTCCAGGTCCAGTTGTTGGCATTGCCGGTCGTGGGGCCTTGGAATGTCGCCGCCAGTACGTTGACATTGGCCGTGAAGGCTGTGCCGAGGGAGGGACAGATCTTGCTGTTGACGGTGTTGGTGAGCACCGGC
>JANMIM010000282.1:0-2695 GCA_031375795.1 Bacteroidota bacterium | reverse complement strand
CGTCGTCTTCCCACTCCCATTGTCCCCGATCAACACATGCCACCCAGGCTTTGAGACCTCGCTGAAGTCCATCTCAAAGTACTCGATGCCTTTGATATTCCTGATTTCGATCTTGCGGATGTACATTTTCAGCTCAAATTTTCAGTTTTTGGCAAGGCAGCAAACTCCCATCGCCGACACCCAAAAGTATGAAATTTGGGCGACAATTGGGTAGTAGGATTTGCTACCTATCCCAAAGCCACCAGAATTCACCCTCCAAGTGAATTTTGTAAATCCTGAAAATTCTGCTCCCTAGTTGACACGAGATGTCAAAACCCCTGCCGAAATTGAGGTATGAATCAGAAAATCAATATGATACGCTTCAATCGCCCCTCCCAACCCACCACCAACGCCGGCGAACGCGACAGCATTCGCGCGGACAAAACCGTACGCAAAGGAAAAATCCAGGCCTCCCATGCCCAGATTCCCGCGCGCTGTCGCAACCGCATCTGCGCCTTGCGACGCCTCTTTGCAGACGCCCTGCCGATCCTGATGAACTGAACCCCAAATTCCATCCCCCAATCAATCAACAGCACCCAAAATCTGCCCCCAAGGCAGATTTTGGCATTTCAATCGACCCCAAACAGAAAAAAGCCCGCTTCCCCCTACCACGGCCGTCACCCCCCAATTCACAAAGCCGCCCAGCCGCATCGTGAATTGTCCATTTTCCATTGCCTGCGGCGATCCCGATGCGGGATTCTCCATTCTGCATTCTCCATTCTCCATTTTCCATTCTCAATTCTCCATTTTCCATTCTCAATTATCCATTCTCCATTCCTCCCACTATCTTTACCAAATGAGCAGCCCCAGCATAGAAGAGATCGTCGCCATGCCACTCACGGGCCTGCGCTACCTCCTATCTGACAAGCTGCTCAAAATCAACACCCCCGCCCGCTACAACCCCGCGACTGCCGACCAAGTCGACGGCCTCATCGAGCGCCTGGAGGAGGCCGAGCTCAACATCAACCAACTCTTCAACATCAAGTTCAAGACCCAGGACTTGCTGGAGGCAATCGGCCAAAAAAAGAATGTGGCCGACCGCATGTGGGACCTCATCATCTCCCTCAAGGTCATTGTCGCCGACAAAAAACTGCCCGAGGAGCTGCTGTACAACATCGATCGCCTGATAAGGGACTGGCAAGGAAACATTTTCCCCGCCGAGGAACTCAAGCACATCATGCAGGAATTGCTCAGCATCAGCCACGACCGCGGCCTCGATGCAGAGCTCGCCAACGCACAAAAAGGCATTCTCACCGGCCTAGCACCCAATGACATCAACCTCGGTTCGCCCGAGAAGCAACTCGTGTGGGGCGCACACATCCTCTTCCTGATCTACAATCCTTATCTGGTGCAAGCCTGGCCCGAGGGCCGTCGCAAGGCTGGAACGGAACTCGTGAAGTCGGCCTTGTGGAAACAATTGCTGGATTGCCACCAAGTGAAATACTTGCGCGCCATCTTTGGCAGCCACGTCTACAACCTGCTGCGCAAAACCGATATGATGGTCGGCTGGGGCGCGCCAGGGACATGGTTTTATTATGCATCTGCAAGCGTACCCGCCAAAATCAACTGCGACCTATTGTACTCCATGCTCGTCGGATTCGACCATGCCCGGGCATGCGCCGTGCACGAGATCGGGCACGCGGTGCAGACACGTGGCATACCCGACTACATTCAGGACCTCAGCGATGTACTGGCGGACATGGAGGGGCAGGATGCGAAACAATCGGCAAGCCAAATCTTGCAGCTGCAGAACTATTTCCTCAATTGCTGCGAAGACAATTGCGTCAATCGGTACACGGCCGAGATCGGGAAAATATTAGGGCAGGATTACGGCTACTCGCTCAATTATTGGTACACGGCCATCGGCGACATAGGGCGGCGGTTTGTGCAAAGAGAGGTGATCTACACCGAGGACAACCAACAAAATCGCTTCAAGAACCTCACCTTCATCATCAGTCGTCTATTTTGCGCCAACAACGGGCTATTTGAAGGCAGCTATGAAGGCTGGGAAAGCCTGATGGCCCGCCCAGATTGGATTGAGGGCCGCGACCGCAACAATCCGACGGAAAAATTGCCGCAAGTCGCTGCTTATGAGCAGCTCAAGGCCATGTGTGAGGAGGTCGAGTATTTCTTTCCCGACATCCAGGAAATGGCAGGAGGCCCGGAATATTATGCTGAATTGGCAGCGACCTATGCCCCCAAACGCTTCGAGCTGATCCATGAAATTTGGCAACTCTATGCACAGGATTTGGTGGACCAAATCACCGAACAAAAACCGGAGAATGTAGAGGAATCCATGGATCGTTTCCAAATGGAAATGAATCCGACGCCACCGCCACCCAAGAAGGAAAAGAAAAAAGAAAAAGAAGAAAACAAGGACGAGGAGGACAAGAAGGACAACAAGGACAATCCCAATCCGCCGACGTCCTCAGACAACGATTCCGACAAGGAATCTGACGAGGAATTGCCGGGCGAGGAACCTGAGGATGCGCCGCCACCCGACGACAGCGGCGGTGGCGATGGCGAAGACGAGAGTGCAGGCGACTCGGCAGAGGCCCCGCCCGAGGACAGCAATGCCGGCGACGACGGCGACCAAGAGGAGGAGGATCAGGAGCAAGGCAGCGAGCCCGACCAAGGTGGCTCCGGCGCACCCAAG
>JANMIM010000266.1:0-4767 GCA_031375795.1 Bacteroidota bacterium | reverse complement strand
GCTACCAGTGGTTCAGGAACCAAGTCGCCATCCCTGCCAGCAACGTCAATCCCTACCAAGCCAAGCTCACTGGATTCTACAACTGCCGGCTTACCAACAACAATGGCTGCACCGACAGCGCCTCGCTCGGCCATCGCCACATCCCCAACGACTTCGTGACCCCCGTGGCGATCTGCCAGAACCACACGCTCCACTTGAACAGCGGCGGTACCGCCGCGCTCACGCCGGCGATGATCGACAATGGTAGCACCGACAATTGCCGCATCGCCTCGCGGAGTGTGAGCATCCCGACCATGACTTGCGCGCAACTCGGCAACAATGCCGTCACGCTCACGGTCACCGATCCAGCCGGGCGCACGAGCACGTGCAGCGCGACCGTCACGGTCTTGGATACGATCAGGCCCACCGTGGTCTGCAACGCGGCCACCGTCTATCTGAATGCCAGCGGATTGATCACGCTCAATCCTGCCGTGGTCGGCGGAGCCAGCACCGACAACTGCGCGATTTCCCTGGCGACGGTGTCGCCCTCGAGCTTCACCTGTGCCGACACGGGCACCGTGTCGGTCACATACACCGCTCGCGATGCCAGCAACAACATCAGGTCCTGTGTCACCAGCATTGTTTTGGAGGACAGCACGCGCCCCGTGGCCCTCTGCCGCACGGCAACCATCTTCCTCAACGGCGGAGGAAACGCCTCGATCACCACAGGCATGGTCAACAATGGAAGCAGCGACAATTGTGGCATCGCCACGATCGGCCCCAGCCGCACCAACTTCAATTGTGCCGACGTGCCGGGCGTCTTTGTGACCTTGGCCATGCGAGACATCTCGGGAAATGCCAGCAGTTGCCAAGCCTATGTGCGCGTGATCGACAGCGTGGCCCCCGTGCCGCACTGCAGGGACACGGTCATCTACATCAACTTCTCTGGCGCTGCCGTCCTCACCTCGGGCAACCTCAACAACAACAGTACCGACAACTGCGCCATCGACTCCATGTGGATCAGCCAATCGACCTTCACCTGCGCCGACACGGGCAGCAACTTGGTGACACTATTCGTGGCCGATGCCGATACCAACCTGCGCTCCTGCATTTCCAATGTCACGATTCTGGACACCATTGCCCCACAGGCCATTTGCACCGACACGACCTTTTACCTGAACGCCTCTGGCATCGCCACGGTGAATCCAGCGGTGTTTGGGATCAATAGCTTCGACAATTGCACCTTTTTTGATACCAGTTATGTCAATGTCGGCCCCTACAATTGTGCCCAGACCGGCCTACATGTCGTGAAGCTTTTTGTGGTGGATGTAAATGGCCGCATCGACAGTTGCTCGGGGAATGTGACGGTCCTGGACAATCTGCCTCCCAATGCGATCTGTCAGAACATCGCCCCGATTCTTTCGCCGGGAGGCTCAGTGACGATCACCGTGCCACAGGTCGACAACAACAGCACCGACAATTGCAGCATCGCCTCCAGGTCACTCAGCGCCACGACATTTACCTGCGCAAATGTCGGGCCCAACAACGTCATACTCACGGTGACCGATATTTTTGGCAATGTCGGCACATGCACCTCGGTGGTCACGGTCACCGACACAGTCTCGCCTGTGGCGCTGTGCCAAGCTCTCACAACCTATCTCAACGGCAGCGGCTCCGCCACGATCACGCCGGCCCAGGTCAACAATGGAAGCACCGACAATTGTGCCTTGGGGCCATTGAGCTTGTCGCAATCCTCCTTCTCATGCGCACAGACGGGCCCCATCGCGGTCGTGCTCACGGTTACGGACACCTATGGCAATGCGCGCACATGTAGCGCAACGGTGACCGTCTTGGATACCATCCGCCCGGTTGCTGCCTGCCGTAATGTCACGGGCTACCTCGGCCTCACGGGCCAGTTTACGCTCACCACGGCCGCCGTGGACAACGGTGGCACAGACAATTGCGGTATCGCCACACGCACGCTCAGCCAATCACTTTTTAATTGCGGGCAGACCGGGGCGAATGTCGTGACCTTGACCTTCACCGACCCCAGCGGATTGACCCGTAGTTGCACCAGCACCGTCACGGTTCTGGACACGCTGGATCCGACACCTGTCTGTGTCGGGGATACCTTTTACCTCAACGCGGCTGGCGCCCTGACCCTCACGGTCGCCAACGTGGCCAGCGGCAGCAGCGACAATTGCAGCATCAGCAGCAGCGGCATCAGTCCGTCGACATTTGGTTGCGGCAACCTGGGCAGCAACAACCTCACGCTCAACTTTGCGGATCCCAGCGGGAATACAGCCACTTGCGCCGTGACCGTGGTCGTCGCAGACACGGTGCGACCCACTGCCGTTTGCCTCAATCCCAGCTTGGTGCTCAGCGCTGCGGGCACGGCCACCCTCACGGTGGGCATGGTCGACAATGGCAGCAGTGATGCCTGTGGCGTCACCAGTACCACGATCAGCGCCTCCGCATTCACCTGCACCAACCTCGGCACCAACCTCGTGACCCTGAGTGTCACCGATGGCAGCGGCAACACCGGCACCTGCCTCTCGACCGTCACGATCTTGGATACCATCAAGCCCGTCATCAACTGCGCGCCTGCCACGGTGGCCCTCGGCCCCAATGGCACCTACTCACTTGCGGGCAGCATCCTGTCGGTGGGTAGCACCGACGTCTGCACGATCGACACCGCCTACGCTGCGCCATTCCAATTTACTTGCGCCGACATCGGTGTGAATGTCGTCCATGTGTTTGTCGTGGATCCTGCCGGCAATATGGATTCCTGCACGACCTCGATCACCCTGCAAGACAATGCGCCGCCGGTGGCAGACTGCGACAGCGTGAGCTTGCAATTGGGGGCAAATGGTACCGCGACGCTCACGCCGGGTCTGCTGGGACCCAATTCGGCTGACAATTGCGGCATCGATTCCAGCCATGTGAGCCAGACCTTGTTTACGTGTGGCAATTCAGGATGGATTGCTGTGACACTTACGCTGTGGGATTCCTCGGGCAATCAAAGTTCCTGCGTAGGACATGTGCTGGTCGTCGACACGACGGGAGTCTCTGCGGTGCCCCTCAATCTGGGAAGCGACACGACGGCTTGCAACGGCGATGTGTTGGCCTTCGATGCTGGCGCTGGCATGACTTCATACGCATGGTCGACCGGCGCCACCACACAAAGTATTACGGTGAATTCGGCCGGCACGTACACTGTGCAAGTCGTGAGCCCGCAAGGGTGCATCGGTCGTGATACCGTGGTCGTCACCTCCTTTGTGACGCCCAATCCCAACTTGCGCACGGAGAGCGGCAATGCCGTGGTGTGCCTGAACGATACACTGCGGCTCTTGGTGAATCCGATTTTCACCAGTTACCAATGGTCCACTGGCGCCACGACTTCCTTCACGGACATCACCACTGGCGGCAACTATTCCGTGATCGTGAGCGACAACAACGGCTGCGACTTGTTGCAGACGATCGCCATCCAATTTTCCCCCTTTCCCGGGCCCAATCCTGTGATCAACCCTGGTGGAATTGTGGGCATGTGTGAGAATTCGACGGTGCTTTTGGATGCTGGTGCCGGATATTATGCCTACCAGTGGAGCACCAATCAGACTGCGCAAGTGATTACGGCCTTCATCCCCGGCAGCTACAGTGTGCAGGTCTGGAATGGATTCGGGTGCCACGGCACCTCGGCTCCCGTGACGGTGACCACAATATTTGCACCATTCCCAGACATACAACGCGATGTCGATACGCTGTTTACCAATACGCTGGGTACCGGCTATCAATGGTACATCGGTGCGGTGCCTATTCTGGGTGCGACGGCTCGCAAATATGTGGCGACGATTGCGGGCCTCTATACCGTGCGCGTAAATTTCGCCAATGGCTGCACCGAGATCTCTGCTGGCTTGCCATTTACGGTGGGGACCTTGGATGAAACCGCTTTGCTGGAAGGCATTTCGGTTTCACCCAACCCGAGCAATGGGCGCATGGTCCTGCGGGCGAGCAGTCCCATTCGCAAGCCGCTGACGTTGCGTGTGACTGACATGTATGGGCGCATGCTATACGAAACGCAGCTGAAAAACTTGCGGGATGATTTTGATTTGGAGTTGCTCGACCTTGCGGCGGGCATGTACCTGCTGGAAATGAAGACGGCCGATGCCAACGTGGTGCGTCGTATCGTGATCGAATAGCGCGCTTGCGCGATGATTTCAAAGGGATCGTTCTCGATCCCAAGAGTCTCCTTCCAAATTGTTCCGGGTCCGCCGATGGCGGCCCGGTTCAGGAGCTTGCAGGCAGCGTTTTTATTTGCCTCGTGTGATTTTCATTTGCTTCATTCAATTTTTATTTGCCCAGCGCAATATCGCTCTGCACAGCACAATATGCATCGAGGCGGCCACCAGGCCGCCTCTACGCATATTGTGCTATTTCAAAAACCAATTCATCGACTACAGGTTGATGACGTCCTGCGCATTCTCAAATTTGAAATTGCCTTCTGCATCCAAATCCACCAGGATCACCGCGTCCTTTTCAATCGTGCCACCCAAGATCTGCTTGGAGAGCTCATTGACGACCGATCGTTGCAAGACGCGCTTCAGTGGCCTGGCCCCAAATTGCGGATCGTAACCGATCTCGGCGACCTTGTCGATGGCGCGCGACGTGAAGTCGAGCACGACATCCATCTCCTTGAGGCTGTTTTTGAGCAGGCCGATCTGCAGGCGCACGATGTCGCGCACCTCGTCCTTGCTCAGGGGCGTGAACACTATCGTCTCATCGATGCGG
>JANMIM010000262.1:0-18224 GCA_031375795.1 Bacteroidota bacterium | reverse complement strand
CTCGACCTCCTGCAATTCCACCCACGAGGAATCCAAGATCGCGGGCCGCTGCAGCTCGTATTCATTTGCCGCATCGAGATTCAGGAGCAAGACCAAATCCAGCATCGCCCGGTTGTACAGGTTTTGCTGCGTGACCTCATTGACCTTTTCAGTTGCGAGCTGGGCCTTGAGGGTGTAGAGGTCACCCTGGGTCTTCACGCCCGCGTCGATCTGACGCTGCAATTTCTCCAACTGCCCATTGAGGAGCTCGATGCGGTTGCGTGCAATCTGCACATTGTCCTTGCCAAACACTGCCTGGAAAAACGCCATCGCCGTACTGAGCCGCACATCATTTTTCAGGTCTTCCAGCGAATACTTGCTGGATGCAAGGTTGTATTGGGCATTCTTGAGGTCATTCCACTTCGCCAAACCCCTGAAAGCAACGATGGAGGCCGAGAGGCTGGGATTGCTCGTCCAGGGAGACACGGCGATTTGTTGGGTAAAGATGTCTGCCGAATTGCCAAATGACTTGTTGGCGGGCAGGTTCATGGAGACACCTGGCAAGAAGTCAAATTTCTTCTGCACCACCGAGATTTCAGATGATTCGACGCCATTTTCACTGAGCTGAATCTGAATGTTGTTTTGCACAGCCAGCGTCAGACATTGCTCCAAGTCCAGCACCGTTTGGCCGTTTGCACGCAAGAAAAGCAACATCAAAGCACCCAAAAGACCTGTGGCAAGTTTCATTTCACATCATTTATATGTGGATGTCAGGAAGGTAGGTGACTTTCTCGACCCAGCTCAGGCTGCGCAGATAGTCGATGGTGGCCTGGGTGGGTGGCGAATCGATCTCAATGACGAGGCGTGCACTCAGGTTTTTGGCCTTGCGGTCCACGGTCATCGTCGCGATGTTGCAATCGTCGTTGCTGAGCACCGTGGCGACAAAGGCGATTGTGCCCTTGACGTCTTGCGCGGTGACGACGAGCGTGTGGCGCTGCACGGTAAAGTTGCACCTGAACCCGTCGATTTCCACGATGGAGATGAGGCCGCCGCCCCTGGAGACGCCGAGGACCTCTGTATGCTCATTGCCCGCACTGGCAATGACCCTGATCGTATTGGGGTGCATGGCAGAGGCATTGTTCACGGCCTTGAACTTAAAATCGAGCTTGGCGGCGATCGCGACATTTTTGGCATCGCGGATGCGCTCGTCATCGGTGGCCATGTCCATGAGGCCCGCGAGCACGGCGCGGTCGCTGCCGTGGCCCTCGTAGGTGCGCGCGAAGGAGTTGTAGAATGTGATGGAAGCTTGGTCGGGCTGGCAACCGAGCAGCTTGCGCGCCACGCGACCGATGCGCACGACCCCTGCGGTGTGTGAGCTGCTGGGACCGATCATGACAGGACCAATCATGTCAAAAATGCTGCTTCTGTCAGACATTGGATTTTTGATGTGCGAAGTAACCGCAGCCCAAAATTAAAAAATTATGTGCTGTGAATATGGGGAAATAGAAATGTTTCAAGGAAATGGGTAAATTGCGTTGAAATTAAGGGGATCGCAATTCCTTTCTAAGAGCTTTTTTGGTTTCGCTTTTGTTCATCGGTGTAGGTTGGGTAAGAGATAGTCGCGGAATGTGGTTGTAAAATCACAGGCTGTGAATAAATCTTTCTTTGGACTGCGCAATTTTTTATTTAGCGATGGGATTTTGATATTTTTTCTCTATCTTTACAAAATAGAAATTTGCTGGGCGGTTTGTTTAACGTTTTATCAATTAGGCGCAATAGTAGGCGATAGATTGTAAATTTTGGCACTGTGATATGAAAAGAGGCTTCACGCGTATTTTTGTGCTGGCATTCTTCGCAGTAGCGGGAATCTCCCAGCTTCGCGCCCAGGATCCCCAATACACTCAGTTTTATGCCAATCAGCCTATGCTGAACCCGGCGTTTACTGGCGCAGCGTTGGGACCACGCGTCGCGATCAATTATCGTGCCCAGTGGGTGGCAATCCCTGGAACCTATCGCCAGACGGCGATCAGCTATGACCAGCCTATGATGATCGGCAAATCCCTTCATGGCATCGGTGGAACGATTACCTCAGACCGTGCAGGCGAGGGCAATCTATCCAAGCTGACCCTCAACCTGAATTACTCCTTCGCGCTGCAATTTGGTCGTCGCAACCATGAGCAATACCTGCGCTTCGGCTTGGGTGGCGGCTTGGAGCAGGCCAGCATTGACTTCACGAAGCTGCGCTTTTCTGACCAGATCGACCCACGTGAAGGTTTTGTGCGCGCCACCAACGAGGTGTTTCCCAACCAAAGCCGCTTCAATCCCGATGTGCACTTTGGTACGGTATGGTACAATCGCTACGCTTGGGTGGGCCTCTCGGCACACCACTTGACCGAGCCTTTCCAGACGTTTATCACCAATGCCAGCAGCGGCGACTCTTTGCGGCTTCCACGCAAGTACACGGCCACAGCCGGCGTGCGCATCCCTGTCGGGCCACCCAATGACCCCGACAAGATTGCCATCTCCCCTTCGATCTTGTTCATGAAGCAGCGCAACTTCAATCAATTGAATTTGGGTACCTATGTGAACATAGACCCCATGGTTTTTGGTTTGTGGTACCGCACCAATTACAATAATTTCGAGGGTCAGTTTGTGACCAGCGACATGATTGCAGGATTGATCGGATTCAAGCAAGGCGTGTTTTCAATGGGTTACTCCTATGATTACACCCTCTCAAGGCTCAGAAACGGCATTTCTGGTGGATCACATGAGTTGGCATTGATCATTGAATTTGAGCGCAACAAGCCCTCAGTATTCAGACACAGAAAAATGCCTTGCCCAAGATATTGATTCATGATACCTTTGTTACCTCTAGGAATTAGTATAAATAAATAGGCACTGCTATTATTCGTTTTGTAATCCTTTTCTTAAACGCTATTAAAACGATGAGACAGAAAAGCTTGCTATATCTTGTGATCGCTGTCATCACAGGAACCCTCTTCGGATGTGGAGGCGGAAGCAACATTAACTTCGTGGGAAAAAACAGTACCAAAACGGGACTGAAATACAACGAAGAAGGTGGATTCACCGTTCGCAAATTTGTAGGTATGGACCCAGCTCCAGGCCTCGTGTTTGTACAAGGTGGAACATTTATCATGGGCGGGGGCGAAAAAGACATCGAGTGGACGATGAACAATCGCGAGCGCCAAGTCACCATTCACTCTTTCTACATCGACGAGACGGAAATCGCCAACGTCGATTACAAGGAGTTCCTTTGGTACATCTTGAAAGACTCGGGTGAGGTCATGCACCGCACGCTCTACCCTGACACCACGGTATGGCTTCGCGACCTTGCGTTCAACGATCCGTACACCCAATACTACTACGCCCACGAAGCATTCAATACCTACCCTGTGGTCGGTGTGAATTGGCACCAAGCCAATGAGTATGCAAAATGGCGTACCATCATCGTGAACAAGACGATTATTGACCGCGATCCAGAGGAAGTCCTCTACCCTGCATACCGCCTCCCAACCGAGGGTGAGTGGGAATATGCAGCCCGTGGCCTCCTCGAAGAAGAAAACTATCCTTGGGAAGGCAAATCCCTCCGCGACCAAGAAGGCCGTTTCCGTGCCAACTTCAAGCGCGGTCGTGGTGACTACGCCGGCTGGGCTGGTGGCGATGGCCGCCACTACACAGACGGTTACATGATCACCGCTCCTGTGCGCTCCTTCTACCCCAACGACTTTGGCGCCTACAACATGGCTGGCAACGTCTCCGAGTGGACCATGGACACCTACCGTGTGCTCTCTGGCGAAGATGTCGAAGACTTGAACCCAGCGCGCCGCCGTGGCCGCACCGAGTTGCGCCCAGACCAGTGGTTGGATGACTTTACTTACAACGAGAAAAACTCGCTCCTCTTCAACCCAGACCCCAATGAGCCGAACAATAGCATGTTCGACAACATCAAAGTCTATCGCGGTGGTAGCTGGGCCGACGTAGCCTACTTCTTGACCCCAGGGTCACGTCGTTTCTACAACGGCGACTCCTCCTCAGCGATGATCGGGTTCCGTTGCGCGATGATTCGTTTGGGAAGCCCATTCTGAGCATTTTCGAAAGGAATTACATACAGGCAGGCTCGGAGTCATCTCCGAGCCTGCTTCTTTTTATCCCCCCAGCCCATGACAGCCCTCGAAGTACACAACGCGGTCGCCCAAGAAATCGACACCGCCACGGCAAACGTCCTGCCGTGGTTTGAGTTGCCCAGGGCGCAAATCGATTGGTTGCCAGAGGGCGACCGGTGGACGGTCGCCGAAATCCTGCACCATATCACATTGACCAGCCACTATCTCTTGATCTTGATCGAGAAGGCTGGCAACAAATGCCTGAAGGCACGCCTGCGTGGCGAGCAACTCGATTGGCCAACAGATTATGCACTCATCCCCTTGGCGCTACAGGAAGCGGGTGCATTGGATGCATTTACCTGGCAGAGGCCCGACCACATGGACCCGCGCCTGCATCCATCGACGGGCGACGTGCAGGCCCTTTTCACGCACCAGATGCAGCAATGCAAAACTATTTTGGAAGAATTGAAAGACGGCTGGGGCATCTGGTCCAAGACCACGATGAGCGTCAACGACCTCGGGAAACTCGACGTCTATCAATTCATCGTCTTCCTTTGCAAGCACGCGCAGCGGCACTGTGGCCAAATGGCCCGAAACCTCGCCGAAATGAATGCCCGTCAATGAGCAACGATGAATTTTTTGCTCCATTGCCCCTTTTTGCCACGCAGAACGACTAAGTAAAGCCCATTCTCAAACGAGGCTAGGTCGAGCTTGGCTTGCTGGCCATTGATTTCGCCGCGCTGGCGCTCGTGTCCCAGGAGGTCATAGACTACATAGGCGGCAATGCCCCGCGCATCAGCTCCCAGATCCAGGGTCGCAGATTCATCGGCGGGGTTGGGGAAAATCCTGATGTTTGGAACCTCGCCAAGCTGTGGTTGTGCCACGGCCACCGGCCCGCTGTCGCGCAGGAGCATGAGGCCGCCCCGGTGGTCGCCCACGACATAGCTGAGCCGCGCACTGTCCAGAACCGTGGCAGCAGGACAGGAGGCCACCCCAAAATCCCGTCCAAATAGATTCCCCACCGCAGCGAAAGTCGCTCCTGGCACCAAGCTGATGTCTTCAAACACCTGCACCTCGCCCCCCACGCAACCCACAAGCAGATCCAAATCGCCGTCTGCGTCATAGTCGCAGGCAAAGGGGTTGGAATAGCCGTTTGAATTCGAGAGGCCAGAAAAATTATTCACCTTCACGTACCCAAACGTATCGGACTCCAGCACAAAATTGGGGACGCTGGGAGAGCCCGTGTTTTTGTAGTATTTGACGTAGCCACGGTGATTTCCCACCAGCATGTCCTTGTCGCCGTCGGCATCCAAGTCGATCAGCTGCGGAGAACTGTTGAAGCCCTCGTCGATGGCGGCAAAATTTGCGGTCACGAGGTTGAAGTTGGCGGGGTTGCCGGATCCTGCGGTATTATTGAAGTGAAAAATGGCGCCATCCACATTCCCCAACAACAGGTCTTGGTCGCCATCGGCATCCAAGTCGGCAGCGGCAGGTCGCAGGTGCGTGGCGTTGGCGAAGGCCGGATGGTTGCGCAGGTTCATGTAGTCTGCAGATACCAACTGAAAAGCTGGTTGCTGGGCAGTGCCCGTATTTTCATACAAAGTCAACTTCGGGATGAATCCCACGAGCGAATCGTATCGCCCGGCCCCGCCCACCATCAGGTCTTGCCTGCCATCGCCGTTGTAGTCCAGAAACAGTGGCATGGACTCAGATCCCATGTCGATCATTTCATCCTGCAAGATGCCATAGCGCTGGAACACAAATTCCGGGAGGGCTTGTGTGCCTTCATTTTTGAAATATTGTATGCTCTGCTGGTCCTCCACATTGTCGGTTTTGTTGGGTGCCACGAGCAGATCGTTGATGCCGTCGTTGTTCACATCCAGATGATAGGCGGCGGGAAAAAGCAGGACGTAGGCGGCGGAATCATTGCTTGGGTAACCGGGCTCGTAGACCGTGAAGTCTGCGATCTGGGCTGTGCCTCCATTGTGCAAGCCATAGAGCGTCGGGCAACCGACGTCCCCGATCACCAGATCCTTCAAGCCATTGTTGTCGAGGTCCAGGCTCAGGATCGTGGATCCGGAATGAAGGGCAATTTTTTCCCCTGAGAAGTCTGGCTGCTCCGATTTTTCGCCGGCGCCGCAGGGCACCCGGCCGATGAGCGCATCACATCCGAATTGATCCTCCTCAAAATGTCCAAAACAGCGAGATTGCCTTACAAATTCCATCCCAAGCAAGCCTCCCGTCGTTTCCTTGCTCAGATTTTTGTGCCATTCGACCTTGGTTCCTCCCAATTGAAAGGTCAGCAGATCCAAGTCGCCGTCTCCATCGATGTCGTCGATCGCCGGCAGGTCGCTTTTGGCGGAATACATGTAGAGGTAGGGCGGATAGTTGGTGTAAACCGTGTCCTTGTACAGGGCGAAGCTCAGGGATCCGCCTGTGAACGTGCTCGTGTTGCGGTACACGCGCACATTGCTCACCTGCGCCACCGCTGTGAAAATGTCGATGTAGCCGTCGCCATCAAAGTCGCGAAACAGTGCCCAATCCACCAATCCCGATGGAAACTGCGGGATCAATTCGGGACGGAAGGAATATTCGATTTGCCCTGTTATTCCTCCATTCTGAAAAGGCAATATCCAGTCCCCATCACGTTCAAAAACCGCCAAATCCAGGATCCCGTCGTTGTCGAGGTCCACTGCGCTCAGTTGTGGAGCCGTCAATCCACCAGCCCAAGCGGCAGTGAGCGTGTGGCTGCCGTGCGTCACGGGAATGTCATTGGCGAGTACGTAGTTTTGGGCGAAGGAAAAATGCGCAGGGAAGAGCAGCAACAGCAAGCCGAGGTATTTGGCAGAATTCATCGAAGCCTTAATTTTGACTAAATTTACGGAAAACAAGATGCCACAATCCAAAATTTGGGAAGCCTTCCAGTCGCAAAAAAGCGTCTCCACCGATACGCGCAAGATCCAGCCCGGCGCGATCTATTTCGCGCTGAAAGGCGACAACTTTGATGGCAACCAATTTGCGGACAAGGCGCTGGCGGCCGGCGCGGCCTTTGCGGTCGTGGACGATCCCAAGGCTGTGGTTTCGGGCGATCAACGGTATATCTTGGTGGAAAATGTGTTGCTGGCACTCCAGATGCTCGGGCGCCGCCACCGGTCGGAATTCAAGATCCCCGTGCTGGGCATCACGGGCAGCAATGGAAAGACGACAACCAAGGAATTGGTGCATGCCGTCCTCAGCAGCGAAAAAAGGGCCTATGCCACCACCGGCAACCTCAACAACCACATTGGCGTGCCGCTGACTTTGCTGGCGATGCCCCAGGACACCGAGATCGCCGTGGTCGAGATGGGCGCCAACAAGCCCCGCGACATCGAGGAACTCGTCAACATCGCCCTGCCCACACACGGCATCATCACCAACATCGGCAACGCGCACCTCGAGGGGATGGGCGGCATCGAGGGCGTGCAGCGCACCAAGGGTGAGATGTTTGATTTCCTGCGGGCACATGGTGGCATTGCTTTCGTGAACGAAAACGATCCCCGTGTCGTCGCCGTCGCTGCCGGCATCTCCCAACAAATCGGATATGGCGGCCCCGAATCCACTTATCGCCTGTTGGAAATCGAAGAATCCAGCGAGCGGCAGCGCATCAGCCTCCTGGCCCATGGCCGACCTTACCAAATAGAAACGCAATTGCTCGGCCGCCACAATGCCGAGAACGCACTGCTCGCCTTTGCCGTGGGCCAGCACTTTGGCATTTCTGACCCAGCGATCCAGCAGGCGATCGCCGGCTATGTGCCCAAGATGAACCGCAGCCAATTGCTCAAGCAGGGTGCGCGCACATTTCTGCTCGATGCCTACAATGCCAACCCCTCCTCGATGGAGGCGACGATCAAAAGCATCTCCTCGCAGGGCCACGCCAAGGCGGCGCTCGTGCTGGGAGACATGTTTGAACTTGGCGATGCCGCCGACGAGTTGCATGCGCACATCTGGAATTTTGCCCGCACCCAATTGCCCGAAGCCCTTCTGGTAGGGATTGGCCCACATTTCTACCGACTCCAACCCCAAAATGACGGCAAGATCCGCAGCTTTGAAAGCGTGGAGGCCGCCAATGAGGCCATCGGGCAGGTGCTCGACGGCTATGAATTCATCCTGCTGAAGGGATCGCGCGGCATGGCGCTGGAGCGCCTACTGCCTACCCTGGGCGTCAAGCTTTGAGGGGACTACATCTTGTCGAGCGAGATGCCCGCGCGCACCACGCCACACAGCTGGGCGTCTCGCATGTAATGCTGGAGCCGGACTAAGTATTTCCCCTTTTGGTTGAAACGAATGCCGTCGCCTACGTTCAATTGGAAGGTGACTAGGTCGCCACTTGGCTCGCTCAGCCATTGGCCTGTCGGGTCTGCGAGCACAAACTCACCGGGAATCATGGTCTCATCGCCCGATGGTGCCTTCAAGGTCGCACGCAAGTAGATGTTGTGAAAGGGGTAATCCTCGCTCACCACGAGGGGAAACCCCAAGACAAATACCTGTCCTGTGTCTTGGTTTTCAAATTCCAAGCTTAGCGTATCGCTCGCATTCCAGCACCCTGCCTCAAAGTCGGTCGACGTATTGGCCCAGTGCGAGGTGCATCCGGCGAGCATGGCCATGAAAACCATGGCCATGAGGAAATGGTGCGTCCTTTTCATGTCGTTGCCGGCGGATTGCCACCGCTGGGCTTTTCGCCACCTGCATTGGGATTGCCGCCGCCACGGTTTCGGTCACCGCCCCTGTTTTTATTCTTGTTGCGGTTCTTGTTGTTGGGCCGGGGGCCACCACCTTGTTGATTGGGGTTGCGAGGTCCTTGCAGGTTTTGGAGATTGGGTGGCAATTCTAGGCCACCTTCGATTTCCCTTTTTGGACGCTCGCCTTCCGGACGCTTCTCAATATTGCGGAAATTCCTGTTTCCCGCATTTTGACCGCCGCCCTCTCCTTCCGCTCTCTCTGGCCTCGGCCTGTTTTCATTCCTTGGCTTTTGCTCGGGACGAGGCTCACCTTCGTTGCGAGGCTTCTGCTCGGGACGAGGCTGGCCTTCGTTGCGAGGTTTTTGCTCGGGACGAGGCTGGCCTTCGTTGCGAGGCTTCTGCTCGGGGCGTGGTCGGCCCTCGTTGCGGGGTTTTTGCTCGGGACGCGGCTGACCCTCGTTGCGGGGTTTTTGTTCGGCGGGCGAACCATCTGGATTTGCCGCACGATTTTCGGGGCGAGGCTGCTGCGGGCCTCCGCGCTGCTGCCGCTGCTCCCTGCCGCGATTGGCATTGGCGCTGCCGCCTTCCGGGCGAGGCCCCGTGCCCGAACCGGAACCGCTTTTTTTCTTCTTCTTGCGCTTGGGATCCTCCTTGTAGACCGACTGACCGACGACGTCCACAAAGTCGGCTTCCTTGTCCTCCTCGGCGATGATCGCATCCAAGGCCTTGAGTGAGGCTGGTTTCATGCCCTTTTTGTTCATCGCCGCCATCTGCTCGACCTTGTCGGCCTCCATCGGGATCCAACTGCTGTCATTGGCATAGCTAAACCACATGGTGCGCTTGAAGATGTCGGTTTTCTGCAGGTAGGCCATGCCCAAATCGGTCTCGATTCGGTCGACCCTCGGGATGTCCTTCAATGCGTCGAGGTAGGAATCCAGCTCGAAATTGAGGCAGCATTTGAGCCTGCCGCACTGACCCGAGATTTTCATCGGGTTCAAGGACAGATTTTGGTAACGGGCTGCTGCGGTGGAGACCGTCTTGAAGTCGCTGAGCCAAGTGGAGCAGCAGAGTTCGCGGCCGCAGGAGCCGATGCCACCCACCAATGCAGACTCAAACCGCAGGCCGATCTGCTTCATTTCCACGCGAATGCGAAACTCATTGGCGAGCAACTTGATGAGCTCGCGAAAGTCTACCCGCTGATCTGCAATGTAATAGAAGATCGCCTTGGTGTTGTCGCCCTGGTACTCGACCTCCGAGAGTTTCATGTCGGTGTTGAGCATCTTCACGATCTCGCGGCCACGCACCAATGTCTCCTGCTCGCGAGAGCGGGACAATTGGAGCTTTTCCAAGTCCTCCTTGGTCGCACGACGGTAGATTTTCTTGACCTTTTCCAGACCGCCGCGCACTTTTTTCTTGCGCATCTGCAGCTGGGCGAGGATGCCGCCAAGCGAAACCTGCCCGACATCGAACCCCCTGTCGCTTTCAACGGCGACAAAATCGCCCGTGATCAGCGAGAGGCCATTGGCATTGCGGAAAAACTCCTTGCGTGTATTCTTGAAACGAATCTCATACACGTTGTTGAATTCACTCTGGGTCGGTTGCTGCATGCTATCGAACCAGTCATAGGCATTCAATTTATTGCAGCCGCCAGTCTTGCAGCCGCCCTTTTGACCGCAGCCACCCGTAGAGCAGGCGCCGGTCGAACATGATCCACATCCCATACTTTTCTTCTCCTAGCTTTGATCGATTTCCTTGCTCCTTTCAAAAGGAGCGCGGAAAATAGGTTACTAAATTAGCACTTTTCCAGTTAATAGTGAATGAATCCGCAGGGAGAGCACCGACAAGACCATTTGTGAGCTGGCGTTGCGGCTGATGTAATGTAGGCTATCTTCAAGCAAGCGGCCGAGCTCATCGATTCCGTTGAGCTGGATGAACTTGCTAAATTTCTGCTGAAAATCACGTTCCTCTGCGGTGGTGGCTGCTAGCTGATCTGCGTGAAAGGAAAACAGCAGGGAATCGCGCAGTTTCTGCAGTGCATAACTCAGAAACAGCTTTTGAAATTCCTTGTTCTCCTTGCTCACTTGCTCCACAATGTCTTGGATCTCTCCAAACTCTCCCTTGTGGCAGATGCGCAACCATTGCATGTACAATTCAGACCAGGAGCGGTTGCTTTCGCTCACCATCTCCTCGGCCTCAGAAACCGAGCCCTCTGCCAATTGAGCAATCTGCAAGGCACGCTCGCTGCTCAGGGCATGGGCCGAAACCAGGCTCGCCGCCAAAGTGGCCTCGTCGATGCGGTGCATCTGTAGGCGCTGGCACCGGCTGTTGATCGTGGTGAGCAAGCCCGAGGTGTCGCTCACCGTCATGATGATCATCGTGCGCTCCGGCGGCTCCTCGAGCAGCTTCAGCATCGCATTGGCGGCTTCATTGTTGATCTTTTCTGCGTTCCAGATGATCACAACCTTGTAGCGCGCCTCAAATGCCTTCAGGGAAATCTTGCGTTTGAGGTCCCTGATTTCGTTGATGCGAATGCCGACCTGCTTGTTTTCGCCCTGCATCTGCCCCACCCAAGTATTGAAGGAATAGTAGGGATTGGTGATGAAGTGCTCCCTGAATTGAGGGAAGAAGTCGTCGGAGACGGGGTTTTTGCCATCGACTTTGTTGGAGATGATGGGCAGGATGAACCTTACGTCGGGGTGAATGCATTTTCTGATCTTGGAGCAGCTGGCGCATTTGCCACAGCTATCGGTAGGCGTCGGTTCTTCGCAGTTCATGTACTGCGCGATGGCATTCGCAAATGCCAACTTGCCAATCCCCGGCTTGCCTTTCAAGATCAACGCATGCGGCACACGGCCTTCACTCACCATTTTAAGGAAAGCGTCCTTTGCCTTTTTCTGGCCAATGATTTCTTTCAACTGCATGCCTGCGCAAATTGGGGATTTTTTTCCAAACCGAATCGCCAATATCAACGGATTCGGGTAACACGCCCCAAAACAAGGACGGCTCAGCGCGATGCCACCCGTGCCGGCGCCGATCGTCGGCGATCCTTGCGATGTGCCCGCACAATCTCCGCCACAGCACCCGAATTTTCCTAAAACTTCTCATGGTTGTTTTGTAATTTCGTCGTTGAATCCTATTTCAATAGGGTTCCTACTTGGTTTGAACTATTTCTTTATTTTTCAAAAATATCCCCAAATTCACTGTTATGGCTGACTACAAAATCGTTGATGGTGTTCGTCTCGACAAGTCGTTGATTGAATTGGCCGAGGCTTCCGTGGCTGGCGTAGGCGATGGTCGTATTTCCTACGAAGACGCACAAAAACTGTGGGCCGACGCGATGGCCGACGGCAAGATCACTGTGGTGGAAAACCGCACGATCAAGTACGTCTTGGATCACTTCAAATGCACAGACAAAGCCAAGGCTTTTCTCGCAGAGCATGTCTACAAGACCATTGGTGGCGTACACTATGACCTGGCACTGCTGCAAACGGCAGACAGGCTTGTCACTGGCGCAGGCGACGGCCGCATTTCCTTTGATGATGCCGGCATCATCTGGGGCTTGGTCGATGCCGATGGTGTCGTCACCGAGGTGGAGTCCCGTACCGTGAGGTACATCTGCGACAACTACAATTGCACTGACAAGGCCAAGACTTTCTTGCTGGATCAATTGCGTTGATTGCAAGTCTCGCTACAAAGGACGCCCTGCCACAAGCCGGGCGTCCTTTTTTTGTCTAGCCGGCCCATTTTTCACGATCCAGGTTACGGTATTGGATCGCCTCGGCAACAAAATTGGGCTCGATTTTGTCGGTGCCGTGCAGGTCGGCGATGGTGCGGGAGACCTTCAGGATGCGGTCGAATGCGCGGGCAGAGAACCCCAAGATATCCATTGCCTTCTGCAGGAGATCTCGGCCCTCCTTGTCGACCTTGCAGAGCTCGCGCACCATGTTGGGGGGCATCATGGCATTGCAATGGATCGCGGGATGATTGGCAAAGCGATGCTGCTGCCTTGCCCGCGCCTCCATGACGCGGGCGCGCACCGTTGCGCTCGTCTCCCCTTGCGGTCGCCCGACGAGCGATTCAAACTTCACGGGCGTCACCTCCAGGTGAATGTCGATCCTGTCCAACAAAGGACCGGAAACGCGGCTCAGGTAGCGCCTCACATTTTGCGGCCCGCAAAGGCAGGGCTTGTCTGGATGGTTGTAGTACCCACAGGGGCATGGATTCATGCTTGCGATCAGCATGAAATTGGCGGGGAAGTCGACCGACATGCGTGCACGGGAAATCGTAATGCTCCGCTCCTCCAATGGCTGTCTCAAGACTTCGAGCACATTGCGCCGAAACTCGGCAAGTTCGTCCAAGAACAAGACGCCGTTGTGGGCGAGGCTCGCCTCGCCCGGATGAGGCCACGCGCCTCCGCCGACGAGCGCGACATCCGAGGTCGTATGGTGTGGCGCCCGAAAAGGCCGCCGCACCAACAAAGAGGCATCGGTACCCAGCTTGCCGGCAACTGAGTGAATTTTGGTGCTCTCCAATGACTCTGCGAGCGTAAAAGGCGGCAAGATCGTGGGGACGCGCTTGGCCAGCATGGTCTTGCCTGCACCTGGCGGGCCGATCATGAGCAGGTTGTGGCCTCCGGCTGCTGCCACTTCCAAAGCCCGTTTCGCGGATTCCTGCCCCTTCACGTCAAAAAAATCCAAACCGTCCACCGATTGGGCGACCTCAAAAATCTCGCGGGTGTCCTTCACGACCGGCTCGATCACCTGCTTGCCGTTCAAAAATTCGACGGCTTCGCGCAAGGTGGAGACCGGAATCACCTCCAGGTTGTTCACGATTGCGGCCTCTGCGGCATTGGCCGTAGGCAATATGATTCCCTTGAATTTTTCCTTGCGGGCTTGGATTGCCATCGGCAGCGCGCCTTTGAATGGCATCAAATTCCCATCCAACGAGAGCTCCCCCATGATGATGTATTGCTCAAGCTGATCCTTGTTTACCTGCTCGCTTGCCGCCAATACGCCCAAAGCAAGCCCTAGATCAAAGGCTGCACCCTCCTTGCGCACGTCGGCCGGGGCCATGTTGATGACGATGCGGTGACGCGGCCATTTGAGTCCCGAATGCTTGATGGCCGTGGTAATGCGTTCCTTGCTTTCACGCACGGCACTGTCAGGCAAACCGACCATCGCAAAGCCGAATGGAAACCCCAAACTCACCTCGATCGTCACCGTGTAGGCGTTCACGCCTTGCACTGCACTTCCAAACGTTTTTACTAACATTTTTGTCAATATTTGTGTCGATGATGCAATTTTAGGGCCCTTGCCCCAAGTATCCATGGAAATTTTCGCAAAAAAGTAACATTGATTCCGACCCAGGACTAGCGATTTTGTTGGAAAAAACCGCCAAAGTCGGTGTTTTTTGGTAAGCCAAAAGCCCTGCCATCTTCTTTCCGCAGGAGGTCAAGCAAGTCAAAATTGCGTCCTATGGATCCTTTTTCAGGTCTTCGCTACCCTTGGCAATTGGCGATCCATCCGGCCCGACCACAACTATTTTTTGCTTTTCACGCAACAATCACTCCGATCGCAGGTTGAGTGTTTGTTCAATAATTCTTCCCAAAAATGAAACACCTGTCACGCGCTCTCATTTTCTTCGTTTTTCTCACACTGTTTGGTATTCAACTCAAAGCTCAAAAAATGGATCAGACGATTTATCAATTCGCAGTAAAAGACATCGACGGCAAAGAAGTTTCCCTCGCCGACTACAAAGGCAAGGCCGTTTTGATTGTAAATGTCGCGAGTGAGTGTGGCTATACACCTCAGTATGAAAGCCTACAAGCCATCCACGAAAAGTATAGCTCCAAGGGATTGGTGGTGCTCGGCTTCCCTGCCAATGACTTTGGAGCTCAAGAGCCTGGCGACAATGCCACCATCAAGAATTTCTGCTCCACCAAGTTTGGCGTGACCTTCCCGATGTTTTCCAAGATCACTGTAAAGGGCGATGGTCAGCACCCATTGTACCATTTCCTCACCACGCAATCGCTCAATGGCATCAACGATGATCAGGTGAAATGGAATTTTCAGAAGTTCCTGATCAGCAAGGAAGGCAAATTGATCGCGGTGATCAAGCCGGGCACAGCGGTGAGCGATGAGCAAGCCGTGGAGTTGATTGAGGCCGCTATGAATTGATTCATAGCCTTTTAGAATACCCTGCTTTTAGGAATCCCTCAAGCGGTCCAAAAGGGTATTCATCGTCTCGACTTCTTTATCCGTAAGTGTGTCCAGCTTCTCATCCTGGTCTGCTACTTCAGGGTTCATCTTCTGCAGCAGCGCCAACCCCCCATCGCTGATCTTGAGATCCAGCTTGCGGCGGTCTGTCTCGCTTACCTTGCGTTCGATCAGCCCTTTGCGATGAAGTCGCTCTACCAATCTTGAGCAGTCGGACTGCTTGTCGAGCATACGATCCTTGAGCAACTGAAGGTTGCAAGTCTTGGGGTATTGTCCTCGAAGAATGCGTAGGATATTGAATTGCTGCATGGTCAAGCCAAACTTCTGGAAGAGCTTGTTGTTGCGATTCAATAGCCAACTATAGGTGTAAAGAATGTTCACCGTGAGCTTTTGGCGCTCATTCTTGAATGGCTTCGTCTTGATCTCGTCTTCCAGTCTCATTTTTCTGATCGAACAATGTACAGGACAAGAATTGTCTTCTCAATAGCAAGATAACTTTTTTTGCCACGACTCGCAATCAATTTACCGTCGCTCCGTTGTCGATCCTTCCTTCTGGATTGAGCAAATGAAGCTTTCCACTGGCGTCTTCTGCAAACAAAACCATGCCTTCTGAAGCCGTGCCCATCATGGGGCGTGGCGGCAGGTTGGCGAGAAATGTGCATTGTTTGCCGATCAGATCCTCGGGCGCGAAGTGCTCTGCCACACCCGACAAGATCGTGCGCTGATCGAGACCGGTGTCGATGAGAAGCTTGAGCAGTTTCTTGCTTTTTTCCATCCGCTCCGCCTTCAAAATGGTGCCAATGCGGATGTCCATCTTCTGGAACTCTGGAAATGAGGTCATTTCCTTGAAAGCCGGAACGGATTGGGGCGCAGATGCCTCAACAGCAATGGGTTGTGCGACTTCTGTGGGGGCCACGACTGGCGCCGGTGAAGCAGCGGCTTGCTCGGCTTCACGCTCGACCTTGCGGCGGCGCAGATTCTCAACCTGGACAGCTACGACGTCGTCTGTCACCCGAGAAAAAAGGTGAGGTATTTCCACGATTTCACCGCCCGCTTGCACATAATCAAATCCCGCCAAGCCGTCCCAGGAAATCGGGGCGATTTGGAGCATTTCAAAAATCTTGTCGGATGTGCCAGGCATGAATGGCGCTGCCGCTACAGCAAGCACCGCTGCCGTATTCAGGCCCAAGTTCAGTACATGGCCCGCAGCTTCGGGGTTTGTTTTCACCAATTTCCATGGCTCGAGTTCGCTCAGGTAGCGGTCGCCGGCCCTTGCGATTTCCATCATCTGGCTCAATGCTTCCTTGAATCTGAAGGATGCAATGAGCTTGCCTACTTCATTTTGCGCATTCAGAACGCTGTCGATCAATTGCTGGTCGCGCTCGCTCAAGGCTTGTCGCGCCGGGACTTTCCCAAAGTTCTTCAGGGTCAGCACCTTGATTCGGTTCACAAAATTGGCGAAGGTATCGACGAGCTCGCTGTTGTTGCGCACCTGGTAATCGGTCCACGTGAAGTCGGCGTCCTTGTTTTCTGGCATCATGGCGGTGAGGACATAACGCATTACGTCGGCCTGCCCAGGAAAGTCCAGCAGGTATTCGTGTAACCAAACCGCCCAGTTGCGCGACGTGGAGATTTTCTCGCCTTCAATGTTCAGGAATTCATTGGCAGGCACGTTTTCGGGTACAATGTAATCTCCCTGCCCTTTGAGGATGGCGGGGAAAATAATGCAATGAAAGACAATGTTGTCTTTGCCGATGAAGTGGTAGAGGGCGGTGTCCTCGCTCTTCCAATAGGGCTCCCAGTCTTTGCCGGCGGCAGCGGCCCACTCCTTGGTGGCTGAAACATAGCCGATCGGAGCATCAAACCAGACGTAGAGCACCTTTCCCTTGCCCTCGGGCACCGGAACTTCGACGCCCCAATCCAGGTCGCGCGTGATCGCGCGGGGCGTGAGGCCGCCATCGAGCCAGGATTTGCATTGGCCGTAGACATTTGATTTCCACTCGGTGTGGTTCACGAGGATGTACTCCTTGAGCCAGGGCTCGTATTGGTCGAGGGGCAAAAACCAATGTTCGGTCTCCTTCATGACGGGCGTGGTGCCCGAGATGCGGCTCACGGGGTGTATGAGCTCCTCGGGGCTTAAGTCCTTGCCGCACTTTTCGCATTGATTGCCGTAAGCCTTGTCGTTGCCGCAATTGGGGCAGGTGCCCATCACAAACCTGTCTGCGAGGAAGATCTGCTTTTCCTCGTCAAAAAGCTGGGCGCTCTGCCGCTTGATGAGTTTGCCGTCGTTGTAAAATTTCAGGAAAAACTCTTGGGCGGTCTTGTGGTGCGTAGGGTTGGAGGTGCGGGAATAGATGTCAAAGGACAATTGAAATCCCTGAAACGCATCCCGAATCATGGCGTGGTATTTGTCGACGATGGCCTGCGGGGTCGTGCCCTCGTCGAGTGCCTTCATTGCGATGGCGGTGCCATGCTCGTCTGAACCACAAATGTAGATGACGTCCTCGCCGCGCGACCGCAGGTAGCGCACGAAGATGTCGGCAGGCAGGTATGCGCCTGCAAGGTGCCCGATGTGCAGGGGCCCGTTGGCATAGGGGAGGGCCGAGGTGACTGTATGACGCTTGAAGCGCTTGTTTTCGCTCATGTCGCAAAGATAGCATCGGATTTGGGATTTTTGGCGGCAGGTCGCTGCGACGGGATCCTTCCAGGGATGCTCGACTGGCCAAAATGCTTATTTTTGCGGAAAGAATCTCCACGATGCGACCAGTACTGATGATCGAAAATTTGGACAACCTGCATGATGCACGCTACTGCGCAGCTGTGGGCATTTCCATGGCGAGTTTCGAAATGGACCCGCAGGCCCAGAATGCGCTCAGCACAAAGGCGGTGCAGGAGATTTCAGAATGGCTCAGCGGTCTGGACCGTGTCGGCAAATTTGGCGCAGCGACGGGCGACGAGATCGCTGCGCTCGCAGCAGCAGCCAATGTGAATTTTGTACAGCTGCCGCTTTCATTTGACCTAGACCATGCAGCCGCCTTGCCCATGGGGCTGATCTTTGAGGTGCCGTCGCGGGGCCCCCCACCGGCGCCGACAAACCCAAAAAAGGTAAAAAAGAAAAAAATTAAACAAACGCCGAAATTTTTTTGCGCCCCACCCAAGGGGTCGGGGCGAATTGTTATGAATAAAAA
>JANMIM010000227.1:0-19013 GCA_031375795.1 Bacteroidota bacterium | reverse complement strand
TGATCCAAGGCAACGACACCATCGATGGCACCGTGAAGGTCGATGGCCGCAACATCAACCTCACCCTGCCCGCCCAAAAAGGAAAGCCTTTCCCCCAATACCGCCTCTATGGCATCGCTACCGGCGCGCAGATGAGCGGCGAGGGCGTGGCTCCCAGTGGCGGTCGCCTCACCTGGTCGGCCGATCTCGTCGGGCAGGTCACGGAAAAGACAGACACATCCGGCATCTTGAAGCCCGTGAACCTGTCTGACATCCCGGCCATGCGCTATCCGTTTTCACCCTTTGGCAGCACGCAGCTGCCTGCCCAAAAGGCTTGGCTCATCAAGGGCGTGACCGTCTGGACGAATACCGCGCAAGGGAAATTGGAGAATGCCGATGTGCTGATCGCCGAGGGCAAGGTGCAGGCCGTCGGCCAGGGGTTGATGCTGCCACCCGGCGGCACCCTCATCGATGGCAAGGGCTTGCACATCACCCCCGGCATCATCGACGAGCACAGCCACATCGCCATCTATGGAGATGTGAACGAGGGCTCCCATGCCAATACTGCCGAGGTGCGCATCGGCGACGTGATCGCCAGCGACGATGTGAATGTCTACCGGCAGCTCTCGGGCGGCGTCACGACCTCACAATTGCTCCACGGCTCGGCCAATCCCATCGGCGGGCAGAGTGCGATCGTCAAGTGGCGCTGGGGCATGACACCCGAGGAGATGAAATTTGCCGAGGCCCCGGGCTTCATCAAGTTTGCGCTGGGTGAAAACGTGAAGCAGAGCAATTGGGGCGACCAATTTCGCACGCGCTACCCGCAGACGCGCATGGGTGTGGAGCAGTTCATCCAGGATGCCTTCGTGGCGGCGCAGGACTACCGCCGGCAGCGCGATGCACCTCTATTGGGCCTGCCTGCCCCTTTCAGACGCGACTTGCAGATGGAAACCTTGCTGGAGATCATGGACGGCAAGCGTTTCATCACCTGCCACAGCTATGTCCAGAGCGAGATCCTCATGCTCATGCGGGTGGCAGAGGCGCTGGGATTCAAGGTCAATACATTCACCCACGTCTTGGAGGGCTACAAAATCGCCGACAAGCTGCAAGCGCACGGTGCCAATGCCTCGACGTTTTCTGACTGGTGGGCCTACAAATACGAGGTGATCGATGCCATCCCCTACAACGCCAGCATCATGAACAAGATGGGCGTGAACGTCTGCATCAACAGCGACGATGCCGAGATGGGCCGCCGACTGAACCAAGAGGCTGCCAAGGGTGTGAAATATGGCGGAATGAGCGAGGAGGATGCCCTGAAAATGGTGACCTTGAATCCGGCCAAGGCATTGCACATAGATAAGTATGTGGGCAGCGTCGAAAAAGGCAAGGACGCCGACCTCGTGCTCTGGAGCGACCACCCGCTGTCGGTATATGCACTGGCCCAAAAGACCTTTGTCGACGGCCGGCTTTATTTCGACCGGGACCACGACCAGGAGATGCAGCGCTTCGTCGCAGCCGAGCGGCAACGACTCACCCAAAAAATGCTGGACAGCCCAGACAAGGACAAGAAGAAATTTGATGGCAAAAATGGACCCCAGATTCACCATTGCGAGGGCAGCGACCATGAATAAGCACAAGAAAAATATGCCCTCCTGCAAAATGCCTGCCTCCTCGATCATCGGGATGCTGATCGCGTGCTTGATGCTGCATTCGACCCTGTGGGCGCAAGACGTGCCCACGCCTGCGCCGCCACACAAGGGTGCCTTGCTGCTGGAAAATGCCACAATCCACGTGGGCGACGGCACGCTGATCGAAAAAGGAAACGTGCTCATCGTCGACGACAAGCTGGTCGCCGTCGGAGTCACCCCAACCTTGCCGGCCGATGTGGAGCGCATCGACCTCAGCGGCAAGCACCTGTACCCCGGCATGATCGCGCCGGTGACCCAGATCGGCCTCAGCGAGATCGAGGCGGCACGTGCCACCGACGACCGCTCCGAGGTCGGCAGCATCAACCCCAATGTGCGCGCCCTCATCAGCTACAACACCGACTCCCGCGTCACCCCCACCCTGCGCTCCAACGGCATCCTGCTCGCCCAAGTGACCCCCGACGGCGGATTGCTCAAGGGTCTGAGCTCGATCGTGCAGTTCGACGCGTGGTCCTGGGAGGATGCCGCCTACCTCACCGACGATGCCCTGCATTTGGAATGGCCTTCGCAGCAGATCGTCGTGTACCCGGGTTCGCCGCCACGCGAGGAGCAGGAGAAGCGCCTCAAGGAACGCATGCAGCAGATCGAGGGCGCGATGCGCGACGCACGCGCCTACGCCGCAGCCAAGGCCGCGAACAAAATCACCAGAACCGACCTCCGCTGGGAGGCCATGGTGCCGGTCCTGAAACGCGAAAAAGCCATCTGGATCAGCGCCGATGCCGAAAAAGACATCCGATCCGCCTTGGAATTTGCCCTGCGCCACCAACTGCGCCTCGTTTTGGTCGGCGGCGCCGACGCTTGGCTCCTGAGCGACATGCTGCGCCAATACCAAGTGCCCGTGGTCTTGCGCAAGCCGCATAGCCTGCCACGCACCGAGGACGATGCCGTGGACATGCCCTACAACACCCCCAAGATCCTGTTCAAGGCCGGCATACTCACCTGCCTGAGCATCGACAACTTCTGGAACTACCGCAACCTGCCCTTCCAAGCAGGGCAGACGGTCGCCAGTGGCCTCAGCAAGGAGGAGGCCCTGCAGCTCGTGACCCTCAACACCGCCAAGATCCTCGGCATCGATGCCCGCACGGGCAGCATCGCCATCGGCAAGGACGCCAACCTCATCGTCTCAGAGGGCGACCTGCTCGACATGCGCAGCAGCCAAGTCACGATGGCCTGGATCCAGGGTCGCAAAATCGACCTTGGGAACAAGCAAAAGGACTTGGATGCGAAGTTTTTGCAGAAGTATGGGAAGTGAAGTGCGGTTGTCCTGCGCAGGTAGTAGGTAGAAGGTAGCAGGTAGTAGGTAGTAGGGTTTTTGCAGCACCTACTACCTTCTACCTGCTACCTATTCCTTTTTCAGCTATGAAGCCAATGAGCAGACGAGCCGTACGTTCCAGCCGCCATTTTTGCGTTGGCGCAGGCACTCGGCCTCGCGGCGGGCAAAGTAAATCGGGTCATGGACGGTGTAGTTGCTGCTAAACGAAACGGCGATCCAGCCTTCATTTTTGGGAATAAGACAGCAGGCCGACATCGCCCGTGCCGCGGAGTTTTTTCAATTTTTTGGTTCTCTCCTTGTCGGAATTTCTATCGGCTGAGACCAATTTTGAAGATGTTCCGTATATTTGTCAATGAACTTGATGTAAGCTGTTAAAAGGGCAACAAGCGCCATGGAAAAAAAGAATGATCGATACAAGAGGTTTGCAGAGATGATCGAAGCGATGGCGACGGAAAAACGTATGATCAACGATCATATTTCCAAGGGGAAGGCGTTCTCAGAATTGAAGCAAAAGGGTGTCAGGTTCGTCAAACCCATATAATTTCCATGCCTCGCCCGACGGTTCGTATGAGTTTCAGACCAGCGAATTGGTAGGTTATTGGGTGTATTTTACCGAATGGTCAGGTTTTCTGGAAGACTATCCCGAATTAGAAGGCGGAATTAGGCATTTTGGGTTTTCAGTTGTGGAGCAATCCAATGATCGGATTTCTCCTGATAATAGGACTGGAGAAACCATTCGCGCAATCCTCAAGGACTATTTTGAAAAGAACCCGCTTGGCGTCATCGTCTACTTTGTCGACAACCAAGATGGTAAGCATGAAGGCCGAAAGCGAATATTTGACCAATGGTTCCGAGCGGATCACTGGAGCTTGGAAAAGTTGGACGGCGTCACTGGCAAAGAACGATTTCGCAATCATTTTTCGTTGATTTTCGAACGTTCACATCCCAATCGAGATTTATTCCATGACATCATGGGTTTCTACCGCATGCAGGCCCAAGCGAAGCCCTGAAGCCCAAAATCAGAAATATCAGGTTGCGATCATCGACGCCGAAATCTCACTCTTTTCAAACCGCTCGATCGTGCGATGCATCACATAAAACCAGAGCGGCGGCACCGTGGCCAGCACCAGCATGCCCGGATAACCCGTCGGCATCTGCGGACTGCCGTCCATGTGGCGCAGGTTTTGGTATTTGCGGGCGGCGCGGTAGTGGTGGTCGCTGTGTCGGCTCAATTCAAACAAGAGCAAGCGGCCGATCAAGTGGTCGGAATTCCAGGAATGCTTGTGTGACACCGCCTCATACACGCCCGTAGCCGAGCATTTGCGTTGCAGGCCGTAGTGCTCGATGTAATTGACCGCCTCCAGCAACAAAAAGCCCGAGACTGCGGCCGCGACAAACCCTAGGAGTACATGCCAGCCCAGCGTGAACCCGATGAGCGCCAGCAAGCCGGCTTGGATCAATTGATAGACCAGCATCTCGTTGCGCAGGGAGAATGGCGACTTGCCGAGCTTGCGCAGGCGCTTGTTTTCCAGCTCCCAAGCGCTCCAATACGAGCCCCAGACCGAGCGGACCGCAAAAAAGTACAAATTCTCGCCACGCCGCGCACTCGCCGGGTCATCGGGCGTGGACACATGCTTGTGGTGACCACGGTTGTGCTCGATGAAGAAGTGCATGTACAGCGAGGTGAGCAGGAGAATCTTGGCCATGAGTTTTTCATACCAAGTGCTGCGGTGGCCCAATTCATGGGCCACATTGATGCCCATGACCCCGCACCCAATCCCCGTGGACCACACCTTGCCGATAGTCTCGGCCGTCGTGAGGCTGTCGTCGGTGAGCCGCCAGCACAGCAGCGACACCAAACCCACCTGCACCGGCACGATCAAGTACAGCTGGATATCGTAGGCGCGGTCGGCCTTCACCATTTCCTGCTCGGCCTCGCTCAAGTTGTGGGGATCGGGTCGAATGGCGAGCTCCAACAATGGCACCAACACAAAGGCATAGATCGCCAGGGAATAACTCCAGATGCCGGGGCCTAGCAAGGAAAGCAAGCCGGCACCCACGCCAGTCCAGATAAAGAGGTATTTCAGGGTCCGCATTCCACGCATTGCGTTGACTTCTGTTTTGCTAGACAATAATACAACTTTATTGTCGGCAGCTGACAAAAGTCCTTGGTCACCAAATTAGAATTCTTGAATTTTGATCATGATACAATTCACGACCCCTAAACAGATTTTGGGATTGGGTCTGCTTCTGGCCGTGTTTTCAAGTACACAGGCACAGCAGCAAATCCCGAGCGGCGATTTCGAGAATTGGACCACTCCGCCTGGCGCGCAGTACCAGGAGCCGACGGGCGGATGGTGGACCACGCTCAATGCGCTTCGTTCATTGACCGCGCCGGTCACGGTCGAGAAGTCCACCGATGCCCATAGCGGCACTTATTCCGCTAAACTCACCACTGCCACCTGGGGCACGCTGCTGCTGCCGGGGCTTCTGGTCTCAGGCGTCTTCGACATTCAAAACCCACGTTTCTTGTTGCAGGGTCAGCCCTTTACCGACCGACCCGACGCATTTCAAGGTTGGTACAAATACGTCCCCGTGAATGGGGACAGTGCCGGAATCGCTGCTTTGCTCACGCATTGGAATGCGGGTGCCAATCGCCGAGATACCTTGGCCACGGCGGCGGTCGTGGTCACCGGCACGCAATCGAGTTGGACATCATTTGACCTGCCATTCATCTATCTTCAATCGGGCACGCCAGATAGCATCATCGTGGCCTTGGTTGCCAGCGGCGACGGCCAGAACTTCAACGGCCAGGCAGGCAGCACGCTCTGGATCGACGACCTCAGTTTTGAGTACATCACCGCACGGCCAGAGGAGACCGCCATGCAGCTGCGGCCGCAAATCAGCATTGCTGGAAATGAGATGCGGGTGCGCGTGCCCATGACCATCGGCGCCTGCCAACTCAAGATGTACGATGCCCAAGGTCGCGTCCTGTGCACGTCTGCGCTGCATGCTGGCGACAATTTGTTGCAAACCACGGTGCCAGACGGGGTCTACCTCGTGGAGATTTCCAAAAGCAACCAAACAATTCATCGCCAGAAACTGCTGCGCATCCATCGATGAAAAAGTGCATGATCGTGATCGCAGCCATGGTGCTGATGGCCGGCCACATTTGGGCGCAGTCGCCTTGGCAATTTGGCCTGCGGGCCGGTGTGATGCTGGGTGGGCCGATCCCCGCGGAGTCAGATCCAGACAGCAGCAGCGGCAACCTCAGTGTCGGTCCATCGGGCGGTGCCTTTGTCCAGTACCGGCTATCGGAGCGTTGGCAATTGCAGCTGGGATTGGCTTATGCCTACAAAGGTGCGAGCTACCAGCAATTGTACCGCAACGATACGCTCATGCCGCTGCAGATCTTTCCTGGATTGGTCGACACGGTGCCGACCTATTACTATGCCGATGCCAGCGGCAAGATGACCCTGCACTACCTCGACCTGCCATTGCTGGTCAAGTGGCGCGCGGCCAAGGGAATGTGGGTGCAAGCAGGCCCCTATTGCAGCCTACTGCTGGGAGGCAAGGACGCCGGCTCGGCAGACATCCAAATCGGCGATGGGCTGTTGTTTCCAGACACAACGATCACGTTTGACAACATCGGCGAGATCCGTCGGCTCGATGCTGGCTTCTGTCTCGGTGGCAGCTACGAATTGGACAATGGCCTGTTCTTTGAGATGCGGGCCCAACGTAGCATCAGGGGCCTGTACCGCAAGGGATTTCTCAGCAGCCAAGGCTTGCCGGAGATTCCCTTGTACCATACCCAATTTTACGTGGGCTTGGGTTGGCGGTTTTAGCGACATTCTCCTCAAGTATCAAAACGTGGCCAACCCTGAAGAAAGGGGAATTGGGGAATTCAAATTCCTTGTTCGTAGGTTCTGAATCGTAGGACCTTTCTATGCTTGGTGAATCGGATGTTTCGCGAATAGAGTCCATAAATGACGAAATCTGAAGGCTTCCCATTTCTGCGATGAACAAAGGAGTGGCCGCTCAATGAAAACCGTCGCTTTCTCGATTGATTCGGATCCCAATCAAATTCCAAGAAGCCATCGACCGGTTCCAGCCAGAATTCGCGCAATGCGTCGAGGCGAAACATCAGGTCAGGCCACACAAACCTGGATTCATCCAAATCGAGCTTTTTGAGATTGACCTTGAGTTTCCATTTGTAATGAACCGTTGCTTTTGGATGAGAATTGGCCCTGTCAATCAGCTTGTGCCGAGCCCCGCATCCAAGCATCAGAAAGACAAGCACACCCAAAGTCACGGACCATCGCTTCATCCCCAAATGCAGATTCTCAATTCCGCAGCATCTTCAAGTGGAATGTCTCATTGCCCGTCCTACACTTAAGGAAATAGACACCCGGCGAGAGGTGTGGCACGGCTGCCTCAAAGGATTGCTGTATGCTGGCTGCGTCGCCGTTGAACGCACAGACCTGCCGTCCGTCGACTCCCACGAGTTCCAGCTGCCAGTCGGCATCGCCGCCAAGTTGCAAGTGTACCCGTCCATCATTCGGATTGGGCCAGAGCAGCGGTGTGTGGTTGTCGTCGCTGCTGTTGAAGACCTCGTCGCTTGCCGCTAAGGTGCGGTTGCCGTCGAGGTCGGTGTGGTAGAGTGTGTAGTGCAGCAGGCCCGTGGGGGCAGATGCGTCCTGCACCGACATCGCCAGGGCGTTGCCGATGGGCCATTCTCCGACCTTGAGCTGCTGCCCGTCATGCTCCCGCACCAAGTCAAACTTGCCTTGCACCATGCGGTCCGACCAACTCCACGCAACGGCTATATCACCGCCGCCGATGACCGAGGCATCCATGCCCAGGTCATCCAGCGCAAAGGGCGCGTTGCTCAAAGCAATTGCAAAGTCGCTGAAAGCCGTCAAGCCCGAGCGGGTGCAGGTCACCACACCCGCGACCTCCGAGAAACTCACATGCGTGCCCGGATTTGTCCAAAGCGCAAGCGCGTCTACGCGCTTCACGTCAATGTAGCTCGTCGCACCGCCATTGGTATAGCCGCGTTCGGTGAGGGTGATGTCGTAGCTGCCGACATAGGGCAGGTCAGGTGCCAGCGTCCAGACGCCCGCATTTAAAATCGTATTGTAGAGAAATAAGCCTTCGACGATATTGGGAGCGACGCCGAGCACTGCAGGATTAAAAAATCCAGCGATCACGGTGAATCCAGCAGGATTGATGAGGTTCAGGCTCGCCAATTCATAATTGGCGGCGGTGCCGAGCGGGAAGTCATACACCCGTGCCCCCGCCCCCGTCTGGATGGCGCGCACGAGGTTGCCATTCACATAGGACGCCACGCTATGGCCGGTGACGGCACCGGGTAGCATGTTGGCGACGCCGACAGCGTTGGCTGCGGTGGTGATTTTGCCGTTTGTGAGGGTGAGAAAGCCCAAAACCTGGACGCTTTTGGCGAGCACGACATCTCCGCCGGCCTTGTTCACGGTGAAATTGCAGAAGTTCTCTGAAGGCTCCACGGTGGCGAGCGTGATGGTTTGGTTGGCTGCACCGATGAAATTGACCGTGCCCTCGCCCTCCACAAAATCGGCAGCGCTGGAATTGTTGGTCCAGTTTCCGCCGAGGTTGAGGGTGCCGTCGGGGGTGCCGAGGGCGCCGTCGGTAAACTGCAGCACAGTGCTGCCAGGCGTTGTGTTGATGTTGAGGTTGCCCATGACCGAGAGGACCTTGGTCGGATTGGCAGCCGCCCTGATCGCCCTGCCGACGCCGCCCGTACAGGTGAGGTCGTTGCATTGGCAATTTTGGCCGGCTTGGATCACGATGTCATTGAGGCTGCCGGTGGGGAAGGTCACATTGGTGAGCGCGGTGGGCACCTGTCGGTCGTTCCAGTTGCAGGCATTGAACCAGTTGTCGTCGACCGCACCATGCCAAAGGCCAGGCGTGCCGGGGAAGCCGTAGGCCGTGCTCGTCGTCGTGAGCGTGACGTCGTCGAGGTAAAACACCTCATCCGACCGATTCACCGTGGCGCGTACCCTGAATTCAAACGTGGTCGTCCCGGGCGGCACAGCATAGGTCCATGGATTGGGCACCGTCGCTGGGAGGCCGGTTGGATTGGTCGCATAGTTCCAATTGTAGTCGCCGATGGTCGCCATTGCCTGTATATTCGTCCAGGCACCACCGTCGAGCCGCACTTCAAAGTTCAGATTGTCGCTGCCGTCAAAGCCTGCACCCGAGCAAGTGATCGGTTGGCTGGAGTGGTACGCGCTGAGCTGCACACCGTTGAGACAGGAGACGTTGATGGGATCAAATTGGATGGTGTTGCCGTGCATTGCGCAGCCGGTGGCACTGTTGGCCCCGCCGGTGATGCAATTGGTGCCGCTGGCGCAGGCCAAATTGTTGCCGCCGCCTGCCCGCAAGGCATTGGTGCCCGTGCGGGGATTGAAGGCGACGATGCCAGGCGGCACGCCACCACCGGCATTGGTGATCGGCTGAAAGGTCCAATTGTCGGAGGCAGTCCCCTCGCCACCCTGGAATGCGATCACCGTCTGGGCAGTGGATTTCCCAACACCAAGGAAAACGAAAAGCAAAGCAAGTGTCAACAATTGGTAAATAGCCTTCATTCCTGCGGGTCGTAAAGTTTTGCGTCCCCAATCTACTCATATCCATGGAGAAACCCCACGCGCGCAGGCAAGATGTGGGTCGAATGTGGAAAACCTAAAAACGGAAAAGCGGCATCCAACAGCGTTGATTGTAACCCCGCAGGCCTCCTCATTCCTTCAGTATCCGCACATTGAATTCTCCAGCGGTTGTCTCCAGCTTCAGAAAATAATGCCCCGTGGACATTCCCCTCACATCGATCGGCCCAGATTGTCTGCGTGCGATCAATCGCCCTTCTGCATTCCACAACTCCATTTCCATGATGTCGTCCCCCTCCACCTGCAGGAAATCATGCACAGGATTGGGAAAAACGCGAAATGAAGGCGCAGGCTCGCTGGCGAGTTCATGCACGCCGGTCGGGACCATGCCACGCAGGTCATATTTGACAAAATAGATGTTGAGCCGACCGTTGCGGGTATCTCCCCAAGTGGCATACAAGGTGTCGTTGGCCATTTGCGAGCACATAAAATCATTGCCACTTTGGCTCAGGATGGCATTCCAAGCAGCCAGGGTGTCGGCGATCCTGAAATTGGGCGAAAACGAGAGGGAGTCCTTCCACCAAACGCTAGCCCAGATTTCCGAGTCGACCTGGTAGCCCGTGCCCGCGGCGTTGCGACGGTCGCGCCAAGTGACGACAAGGTCTCCATCGTCGTCAAATCCGCCCCAAACCAAGTCCTGCGTTACCTGATTGGTCGTGGGGTCATCGTTTACGCGGTAGGGCGCCGACCAGACTTGGCCGCCATCGGTCGTCTGCACCAAGTAGATGTCTTGGTCGCCCAGCAGGTTTTGGGACACCAGCAACACCAAATGCTGGGGATCTGATGGGTCCGCCAGCAAAGTATAGCCAGCCTTGACCAAGCTATCGTTGGGGCTGACCGAAGCAAACCAAGCCTCGTTGTAGCTGAAACTGGCACCTCCGTCGGCCGATTGGGCATGCAAGTAGCCGGGCAACAAGTTTTGGGATAGCACATAGGAGGGGTAGATGAGGTGCAGCGCGCCGTTGGCAGCGACCGCATGCACGGCCATGGGGCCAGCGATGAAGTTGCCCACCAAGGCACCCGTGGCATCCAGGTATTGCCAGCTGGACCATGTGGTGCCGCCGTCTGTGGAGCGCATGAAATAGGGCCGATTGGGTGGCAAGACCCAAGGCGCAGGCTTGGTGGTCACGTAAAGGTATCCGTCAAATGCGCCCCCGCTGCGATCGATGCTGAGCCAAGGTCGATCCACCGGCAATTTCTGGCCGTCGTCGTAGCCGTCGATGACTTGGGACATGCTGCCCCAAGTGTTCCCGCCATCGCTGGACCGCACTACAAAGGCTCCGCCACTGTCGGGGTTTTGACGGTAGTCGACGTAGCAGGCCAGCACGTCGCCGTTGCTGTCGAATACCAGCGAGGGATCGGCCGACTTGTAGGTGGGCCTGTGATGCGGCAGCACGCTGGTAGCTCCCCAGGTCTGTCCTCCATCCAGACTGCGGCGGCACTTGATCCCCGATGGCTGACCTACGACCACGCCGATCCAAGCCACCACGAGATGCTGCGGATTGGCGGGGTTGATCGCAAGGTAGGGCTCGCCTTCAAAAAAGAAGCCACCCGAGACGTTTTGGTTCACGGGCTGCGCGTAAGCACACAATTGCAGCAGCAAGGCAATCAGCAAGAAAGCGGTTTTTCTCATCGCATTTCAGGGACAATGGTTGCAACAAAGATAGTCAATCGCCGATTCCGATTGTCAGGCCGCAAAAAGAATGATCTCCCTCAGTTTTTCATCCAAGTACCCCCTCGAAATCGTAATTTTGCACACAATGGCACAGCTTGAAATCCAAGACGGTTGCCTTCGGAAGCAAATTTAACGGGGCGAAACACAATGGCGTTTGTCGATTATTACCAAACATTGGGCGTGACCAAGCAGGCGACGGAAGAGGAGATCAAAAAGGCATACCGCAAGTTGGCACGCAAATACCATCCCGACCTGAATCCCAACGACAAGGTTGCGGAATCCAAGTTCAAGGACATCAATGAAGCCAACGAGGTCTTGAGCAATCCTGAAAACCGCAAGAAATACGACACCTACGGCAAGGACTGGAAGCATGCCGATGAAATCGAAAAGGCCAAGCAACAACAACATGCAGGGCAGCGGGGCGGCGGGTCTTTCCAAGGGGGCGAAATGGGCGGCGACTATTCCGACTTTTTCCAAACGATCTTCGGGGAATCTGGGGCACGTGGCAGGGGCCGGCAAACAAAGTTCAGAGGCCAAGACACCCAAGCCGAGTTGCAATTGAGCTTGGAGGATGTGTACCGCACGGAGAAGCGCACGCTCACCGTCAACGGCAAAAACATCCGCATCACGATCCCTGCAGGCGTGAAGGACGGGCAGGTGATCAAGATCGGCGGCCACGGCGGCGAGGGCGCCAATGGCGGGCCCAATGGCGACCTCTACATCACATTTTCCATCGCCAACAAGACCCGGTTCAGGCTCGATGGCGACAATCTCCACACGACCGCCGACCTGGACTTGTACACTGCTGTCTTGGGAGGCGAGACGACCGTCGATACCTTTGATGGCAAGGCCAAGGTAAAGATTGCCCCCGAGACAAAAAACGGCACGACCGTGAAACTCAAGGGAAAAGGCTTCCCGCGCTACAAGAAGGAAGGCGAATTCGGGGACCTCTACATCACCTTTCAAGTCGCCATCCCCAAGATGCTCAACGACAAGGAAAAAGAACTCTTCACGCAACTCGCCCAATTGAGAAACGCATGAAAACGGAATATCTGATCCCGCTCGCTCAATTGAGCACACACTACGAGGTCGAGACATCCTTTTTGGTCGACCTCCATGAATATGGGTTCATCGTCATCGAAACGGTGGAGGAAGCGCCGTTTCTGCATCCAGACCAGCTCATGGTGCTCGAAAAGGCGATTCGGCTGCACCACGACCTCCACTTGAATCTGGAGGGCATCGACGTGGCGCTGCAGCTCCTGCGCAGGATCGAGGTGCTGCAAGCCGAGCTGTCAGTGGCCCGCAGTCGACTGCGGTATTATGAGGACTAGGGGGCGGTGGAGCGCTGACTCCGAGTCCAGATTTTCCATAACTTCGGGCCATGTCCCGAATGGAAAGAACCACATCTGAAAATCCAGATTTTCAATCCCTCGTCGCTTTGCTCGACCAGGATTTGCGCATCCGTGACGGGGCCGAGCATGCCTTTTTTGCGCAATACAACAAGCTGGACAACATCAAGCATGTCATCGTCTATTATGCCGACGATATTGCGGTCGGTTGCGGGGCCTTCAAGGAATATGCCGCCGGCATCACCGAAATCAAACGCATGTATGTATTGCCTGCATGGCGGGGCCGTGGCATCGCCTTGCAAATATTGCGGTCGCTCGAGGCGTGGACACAGGAATTGAATTACGCGACTTGCATCTTGGAGACGGGCATCCGGCAACCCGAGGCGATCGCGTTGTATCAAAAAGCAGGTTACGACCGCATACCCAACTATGGGCAATATGCTGGCGTAGCCAGCAGTGTTTGTTTTGAGAAAAAGCATCCCCGGCCGTGAAAGATTATGGCAACAACCGCAACCGCAATGTGATCTATCTTCAGGGGTATTTGCGGGCATTGGCGGTGATGAATACGCATATCGATCACAACAAAACGTACACGCTTGACGTCCTGAAGAAAGTCAACCACAATATCCAAGACACACTGCGTGCACATTGGGGTGTGAAGCATTGGGTCTTTGAGGCGCAAGTGATCGACGTGGATTGGAAGGCGCACCTGTCGGCATCTGTGAGGCCCTTCTTTACAGAAGTGATCCACCAAGCGATTTCCATGGCAGACCCGGTATCGCCCGAAAAAACCATCGCACAATTTGAGCAATTCTATTTTCGCGACCAATACGTCGTGGATCACCTCACAGGCATCCTCGAAAAAATCGTGGGAAGCGAAGCCCAGCTCATGCAAATCGAGGTAAATTGGAATGTAGCCGACCAACCTTATGAGGGATTCTATGAATGCTATGCGGTGGATTTTGTATTTGACCTCGGCAAATTCTACCTGTACCTGCACCTTGGAAATTGTGACTGAGTTGTGGCCAATCAAAGCGGCAAAAACCCATAGAGTCTGAGGCCCTGCCTGTCCCGATTGCAAATCGGGGGCCGATGGACCACCGAACATTTGTCGGAGCCTGCCCTGCCGTGTCCCGATCCGCAATCGGGGAGCTTGCCGAACGGGGCGAACGAAAAGAAAAATCCTAGCGTCCGAGGCCTCAGAAAACTTCATCGGTTCCGTGTCATACAATCAAAATATTCCACCACATCTGCTGGATCCCAAGCCGATCCAAAATTACATTTCAATCATTATCAACACATTACAACTCATATCTAAAAAATCTCCCCCCAATCCTATCGTTTTGCTCGCGCAGTTCGTCAGAAGGGTGTAGTTCAAAAAAATGGATTGTTCACACACTTAAATAAGACTTTATGGGAACGAAAATTGTAGTTGTCACCTACACCGCGAGACCAGATTATGTCTCCCAAAACTCGGCCAATATCCAACAAGTCATGACGGATTTGCGCGCCCTGAGCAACCCTGGCATCGTGTACTTCGCCTGCCTAGGCACCGATGGCAAGACTTTCACGCACACGGCATTTTTCAGCGACGACGACGCACAAAAAGCCCTGTTTGCATTGCCGGCCTTCCAAGCATTTCAATCTCAACTCAAGGCCAGCATGCCTGAGGTGCCGCCGCAGCAAGCCTTGCCCACCCTCGTCGGCACGTCGGCCTCCCCATTTGGATCATCATTTGTGCAATAAAAACTCAAAAATTCAAGGTTATGAAATACAACTTCGGCTTCAAGGAAAACCCATTGACCCTGCAAACGCCTCCCCACACCAGCGAATACACGATGCATGTGGAGGAAAAGGACGGCAAGGAAGTGCTCGTATGCACCGTCGGCAAGACCGTATTGCTCTACGACATCCGCGTACTCACCGACCTGCACGCCATGCTCAAGGCACACGGCGGCTGGATGGAGCTCGGCAGCGCCGACGAGCAGAAACCAGCCAAGGAAGGCACGGTCGAGGCTTGGGGACGCTCTGAGAGCAACCCCGTCGGCGGCTGGTACGGCCTCAAAAAGGGCTTGCGCGGTCGCGTGGGCATGTACATCCCCCCGCTCATGGAGGCGCTCGGGCTCGCCGAGGTCACCCATGACCCCAAGGGCAACAAGATGCGCGCAAAATAGGCTACGCTGATGGCACGCAGGGGTGACGAGGACGCGACAAAAGCGCCACGTCGCCCCCGTTTGCGTTTCAAGTCCTTGTATTTTTGCCCCCGATTCACGAGGTTGGGGCCATGAAACCTGCCGGTTCTCGATCGCATTTGGTCCCAAGGGAAACCCATTCTTGAACGCAAGACCATGGCCACAGAAACCATCCTCCTTGCCTTTTTCCTGTTCATGACCATTGCGGCCTTGTACTCCTCGGTGGGCCACGCCGGTGCCTCGGGCTACCTGGCGATCATGGCCCTGCTGCCGTTTGCAACCGACGCGATCAAGCCCACATCGCTGATCCTCAATTGCGTGGTGGCCCTCATCGCCTCCATCAAATTCATCCGCGCGGGCTGGTTTGACCGCAAGGTCTTCCTGCCCCTCATCGTCACGTCGCTGCCGATGGCCTTTGTGGGCGGCTCCCTCACGATCGGCCCAGCTTATTTCAAGCTGTTTGCGGGGTTCTTTCTTATCATCTCAGCGGTCTTGCTGGTGGTGAAACAATACTTTCGGAGCGAGCAGGCACCGATTCGTCCACTGCCGCTGCCACTCGCGCTGGTGCTGGGGGCGGTGATCGGCTTGCTGTCGGGATTGATCGGCGTGGGCGGCGGCATTTTCCTGTCGCCGATCTTGCTCATGGGCAATTGGGCCACGGTCCGGAACGCCTCGGGCGTGGCGGCCCTCTTCATTCTCTGCAACTCATTGGCCGGCTTGGCTGGGCAATTGGCACCGCTTTTCATCCCCAAAAACGCAATTCCTGGCTTGGTGGGACAGGTTTCGGCACTCAGCAACCTGGACCACACGATCTTCTTTTGGCTCCCCGCAGTGGTCGTTGGCGGGTTGATCGGGTCCTACTTCGGCACCCAAAAATTCAACAACCACATCATCATCGGCTGCCTGTTTTTGGTCTTGCTATCGGCAGGGCTGAAGTTCGTGTTGGTGGATTTTGGGAAGGTTTAGGAGCATCGTATTTCTCTGCGGTTCTCTGCGCCCTCTGCGGTTTTTTTGATCCTCTGGAATAAAACCGCAGAGGGCGCAGAGGTTCGCAGAGGCTGGGCTTTGGAAATCTTGGGAAAGTCCGTAAATTGACTCTGAACCAATATTTTACAATGAAAATTAAATTCCTTTTCGCCACGCTGCTCAACCTCTTAGGCCTGCTTTGTTATTCCCAAGGCGAATTTGTGATTGAGATCGACCACAACACCGGAAATTTTGTGAAGACTGGGCCGTTGATCCCCACGGTTTCCTGGATCTATCCCGACAATCGGGCATTTGACGAATCGACGGGTCAGCACATATTTCAGAGCTCGCAGCTGGATCGTCGATTGTATTCCATCGATGTTTCCAACGGCTCGGTGGCGCAAAATCCCTTGGTCGACAACTTCATATTTCTGGAATTTGACCAATCAAGCCACAAGCTCTATGGTTTGCTGAGCGACAGCCCCAACAATGTGAAGCACTTTGGGGAAATCAACCGGAGCACCGGGTTCATGACCTATTTGGGCAGCCCAGTGCCCGGCGCATCCTACATCCAATGCACTTGTAGCGCATACGACCAGACGGGGCATTTCTATTTTTTTCTCGCGCCCGGCAACATTTTGTACCGAATCGACGCAAGCACGGGAATCGTGCTCTCCAGCCCTACCCTGACGGCCATCCCCAATCAAACATTGCATGATTTTGCTTTTGACAACACGACCGGCACCCTGCTCGCCCTCGCCTACAATTCCCAGCAACAAAGGCACTTCATGGCCACTGTCGATCCCGCCACAGGCAGCTATACCACCTACGGGATGGGCAGCATGGCCTTCGTCGGCATGACCGGAAGCTCGGCCATCGACGAAGCCAACCAACATTTTATCTTCATGGGCGCCAACAATCCCAATGGCTTTGTCGTGACCACCATGGACATCGCAACGGGCAATGAACTGCAAAGCCATTTGATGACGCAGGCAGAATTCCCCGGCGACAACCCCAATGGCATCAAGTATGACAATGTTCACCACAAGTTGTACGCGATTTTCTGGGATCAAAACATCACCGTAGGGGATTTGGAGGCAAGTACCCAATCGATACCCATGACCATTTCACCCAATCCGTCCAGCTCATTTACCAAGATTTCCATCCCCGCGCAGTATGAAGGCACCACTTTGACGATTTGCAATGGCCTAGGGCAGACGGTAAGGGAAATCAAAAATATCAGTGAGAATGAAATCTTGGTGGAGGGCGGCAACTTGCCAAATGGCCTCTATTTCGTCTGCCTGCATTCACAAGACAGGATCATCGCCACGGAGAAATGGATGCTCGTCGATTGATTCCGACGGCGGCCATTCCCAAATTGTGGAAAACCTCCCTATCTTTGGTTGGATGATCGCACGGTCAAAGTCATACAGTTCGCAAAGTCAACCGGTTCGTGCCGCGCTGCTCAGCATGTGCATCTTGATGCTGGGCTGGCTCGGGGCGAATGAGGCCAAGGCCCAGTGGCTGGAGCCGACCCGCCTCTATGCCGGCATGTCGGGAGGTTTTGGCGGATTGCATGCCTGGGGCAAACCGAGTTTTGACTTGATTTATGGCCGCTGGACCGCCCGTTTTGCGCCCGGCCTCAAATACCTGAGCGGCGGCGTCACCTACCACCTCACGCATTTCAGCCCCAAGACCCGCCACGACCGCATCCTCATCATGAGCCTCTACTACCACAACGATTGGCTCCTGGCGAACAAAAAATCGGCAGAATTTCGGCGCGACCAGAGCATTTGGATGCTCATGCCGGGCATCCACGTGAACCTGGACCACCGCGGCACGATCTTCATGGAGGTCTCAGCTGGATTGATGTACCAACACGAGCGCATCTTTGACCAAGACAAGACCATCAAGTCGGTCGGCGACCACTTTGCACCCATGGGCGAGCTGCGCATCGGGGGCATTTTCCTGAGCCGTGTGGAGCATGTGCAGCAGTTCCCACACTATTTCAAGGAGAAGCCTGCCAAGAAAATCAAGCGCAAGCGTCTGCACTTTGACTGATGGCGCATCGACTGCCCTTTGAGCGCGTGGCCATCCTGTCGCCCGCCCACACATTCACCCAGCCCCAAAACTTGAATTTTGACCGGCAGATGCAGGCCGAATTGCACGCTTGGCATGCTGTCGCGGTGTCGCGCGGCGCGGATGCGGTGTATGCGCGCGTGCATGGCATGGCCGCTGCGCCCGCGCTGCTGCAGATGCTCGTGGACATGGGCGCACGGGTGCTCGCGCCCGCGAGCCATTACGACGCCGCGCTTGCCCCAATTGCTTGGCACCATTGGTCTGGGACGGATCTCAGTGAGCACTTGCCTGCATTTCAGCATGGTTCTAGCCCCCTGCGGGGCATCTCCTGCCATAGCCTCCAAGACTTGGAGACCGCAGCCGATTTTGGATTTGACTATGCCTTTCTCTCGCCGATCTTCGCCACGGCGACGCATCCCGAGGCGCGACCCTTGGGGCTGGACTTGCTGGCGCTAGCCTGCAAATCTGCGCGCCTGCCCGTCATCGCGCTGGGAGGCATTGATTTTGGGAATGCCAGCGCCTGCCTTGCGGCTGGCGCTGCCGGCTGGGCCGGGATCCGGTGCTGGTTGTGAGCAACCTTTGCTTTTGGGGCTTGTCATTGGGCAAATGGGCGTGGCCGTCGCATTTCCAAGACAGCCGCAGCGGGCGCACTGTATTAAAACGGCGCATTTTCCCCGAAACCCATTAATTTTACCCCTTGCGCATGCGTACACCAAATCCCATAGCTGTGTTGACGATCGCGGGCTCCGACTCTGGCGGCGGGGCCGGCATCCAAGCCGACCTCAAGACCTTTGAGGCGCATCGGGTTTTTGGGACCTCGGTCATCACGGCCCTCACCGCCCAAAACACGATCGGCGTGCAGGGCGTCTTCCCGATCCCGACCGAGATGGTGCTTGCCCAATTGCGGTCGATCCTGGACGACTTCCCGATCGTGGCCGTGAAGACGGGCATGCTCTACAGCGCCGAGATCATCGAGGTGGTCGCCGATGCCGTGATCGAGGGCAACTTTGCGCTTGTGGTCGATCCGGTCATCGTCTCGACATCGGGGGATGCACTCCTGCAACCCGAGGCCCTGCAATCGCTCGCCGACATG
>JANMIM010000218.1:0-2420 GCA_031375795.1 Bacteroidota bacterium | reverse complement strand
TACTGCAATCCGCCGGCCAGCACAAATCGATCGGCAAGCCCATGGACTGCGACATGCTCCTGCAATTCCGAGATCAACTTTTGGTCTTGCCCGTGCCCAGCCACCACGAGTCCCACGGCAGTGACTCGGTTGAGCCGCTCCCAAAGTTCGACAGCCTTCCAGATGCCCCAGGTCGTCGCAATCGTGCCCGTGTAGAGCATGAATGGCAAATCACCCGGCAATCGCAGAGAAACCCTGGGCTCCGTGGCAGGCGCCACATATTTGTTGCGCACGACCGCCGTCGCGTCACTGGGAAAAGGGATAATGCCCTGGAAACAATCCTCCGCAAGGATCAATCCATCCCCCCAGCGTGCAAACTCATCTTGTACTACACGCACCTGCTCGGCAAGGCGACCACGGCTCAGCTCGCCATAGTAGTCAGCATACAAGATGTTTTGCACGTAGTCCTCATGCATGTCGTAGACAATTTTTGCACGAGGTTGTCGCTGCTTGAGCTTACGTGCCAGCGGCAGTAGCTCCACGGTATGCACTTGGTAGACGTCGGCGGCCAGCTTCCCTGCGATGCGGGCAATCCTCCACAAGGACCAGAACCGCCGCCAACTCAAGCGGCCAAACACGCCGATCGGGATGATCTGAACACCTTCGCGAAGGTAGGGTTCCCGAGCCTCGTCTTGCGCGACGATTGTGACGCGGTAGCCTGCCCTGACCTGCGTGACCGCCATCTTGAAAAAAATGCGGCTGTGAATCGCAGGATTCAACAATGACAGATGACAGATATGCAGCCCAGACGCAGACATGAGGGCATGAAGATAGGCAATGTGCCGCGTTATCTGAAACGTCCCTTGCTCACAGCCGCTCAAACGGCCGTTTCATCAGCGCACCCAGATTTTCGTCCTGCTCATTGGGATAGTAGCGGTCGAGCCCGTAGCGGATGTCCTTGGGATCCATGGTCTTGAAGGTACCCAGCAACCGGTCCCAGATTGCAAACACGGCGCCGTAGTTGCTGTCGGTGAAAGGCTGCTTCCAGTGGTGATGGACCTTGTGCATGTTTGGAGACACCAAAATGTAGCTCACGATGCGGTCCAAGACCGGCGGCAAGGAGATATTGGCGTGGGTGAAGGAGGTGAAAATCGTGAGAAAGGTCTGATAGATCATGACACCGTAGATCGGCGAACCACACAACACCAAACCGATGAGGAAATAGACACCTCTCCACACGCTCTCCAAGGGATGGTGCCGCAAACCCGTGGTGACATCGACATTGTTGTCGGCATGGTGTACGATGTGCCAGCGCCAAAACAAGGGAACCTTGTGCTCCACAAAATGAGAGAGCCAACCTCCAAAGAAGTCGAGGAACAATGCAGCAATGATGATCGTCAAGATCGTCGAGTCGATCTTCAGCCAATGCAGGAGTCCAAACTGATGGGTCTTGCACCAATCCGCCAGCAACACGATCAGCACCCCAAAGCCTGTATGGATGATCAAGTGAATGAGCGTGAACAACAGATTGACCCCGGCATGCCTGGTTTTGCTCTTTTTGTAATGCATGGGCAGCAGCGGTATCGCTCCCTCCAAGATCCAAAAGACAAGCAATCCGCCGACGATGAACGCCATCCGTTCAAGCGGTCGCTGCTCAAGCGTATCGAAATGTTTAATCAAACTGTCCCACATAACGATCTTTCCTTTGGGCTAAAATATGGTTTTTTCGATGAATTCCATCTGCCTACTTCGCACAACGCACAAGATTCACGTTCACCCCCAAAGCGCGCCGCTATGGCCCAGAGAATGCACTGATTCTGCTGAAAACCAAAAATTGTCCTGGATCATTGTTGTTCATATCCTTCTACACGATCTTTCTACGCCACAAAAATACACAAAATTCCAAATGCAATAGCTTTTTCTGAAAAATATTTTTTGCCTTTGCCCACATGTCACCACACGATCTACACAGATCACTGCTCAGGCCTCAAAAATTGCCACTCAAAAGACACATTACCACTTTTGGGAATTTCCATTTATATTTGCATCAGAATTGTGAGAGGAATAGTGGCGGCATGGCAGATTTTCGGATATTCGCAAACAAGCAGGTGTCTCGACGGCAATCGAGGGCGATGGGGAAAGGATGCAGGGTCGGATCGTTCGCTTGCGAACACTTATATATGATTGAATTGCGAATGGACACAAACGCACTGAAAGAAAAAATCGAAGAAGCCTGGATCAACCGGGAATTGCTCAAGGAAAAAAGCACGCTGGAGGCCATCGATGCCACCATCGCGGCATTGGACGCTGGAATCTTGCGCTGTGCACAGCCCTTGGAAAATGGAGATTGGCAGGTCAATGAATGGGTCAAGAAGGCCGTGATCCTCTATTTTCCGATCCGCAAGATGGAGACGATCGAGCTCCCGCCCTTTGAATACCAC
>JANMIM010000184.1:0-3205 GCA_031375795.1 Bacteroidota bacterium | reverse complement strand
CTCCACGCGGGTATACACTGCCCTTTGACACACTGCCATTTGTGCAAAGAGAAAATTATACCCGCCGCACGATCGCGTTCAAGGTGCCCTTTGAAAAAGGCGACGCCAAGCCCCGTCCCGAGGACCTGCAAACGATCCTGGATAGCCTGAATTACGCTGGCGGCGAGGTGATCCGCATGCGCATTCGTGGTTTTGCGAGCATCGAGGGGCCGCTCAGCAACAACCAAGATTTGTACACCCAACGGGCCGAGAACATCCGCAAGGCGGTGCAGGCGCAGCAAAAGTTGGTGGTGCCCTTGGAGAGTTCGGCGGCCGAGAATTGGGCAGAATTCAGACGGGACATCAAAAAAACCAGGTTCAAGTGGATGCTGCCGCTCTCGGATGCGCAGGTGAGGGACACCTTGGAAAAAAGCGCTGCCTTGAAGTCGGCGCTCGAATACATCCTCGCGCCCCATCGCTACGCGCAGGTCGAGATCGATGTGCGCTTTGAGCATCCGCCGGTCGAGATGGGGAATATGGAACTGAATGACAGCCTTATCAGCGCCATTCAACACAAGCATTACCTGCAAGCCCACGCCCTGCAAAGTGAAATGATCAGGCGCTGGGCGCTGCATCAACTCCCTGCGGAGCGGATCCTCAATACCGAGATCCCATTTGCGACCGGTTGCCTGCCGATGCTGCACAACCAATGCCTGCTTGCTGAGCAACTTGGGGAGCCGAAATCGTATTCCTATGGCCCCGAGGTACTGAAGGTACAAGGCACGCGGCCTTGGTTTCATTTGCGCAATCTGCTGCGGAGCACGCAAATGATGGGCAATGGCCGTTTTGACAAAAAGGAAAGCCCCGTGCAGGTGTACAAAGCCATCCGGGATTTAAAATCCGCAGACCTGCCTGCGGGACTGATCGATACACTGGAATTCAATTATTACCTCTCGGCGGCGCGGTGGAATAGCCGACAGGGCCGCATCGACCACGCGATTTTGGATTCCATCCGTCGCCGATATGCGGGAAAGGACCTGAGTGCCGTCGAAGCTGTGACCTTGGGTAGATTTTACAACCAATTGCATGCTGGCGCGGCGACGGTGAAGCTGATCAAACCGATCATCAAGGCAAACGCCGAGCACGAAGACTTGGTATTCCTCTTTGCCTGGACGGCAGGGTTACATCTGAACCTGGTCCCGGAGGACGATTGGCTCACGTGGATGGAAAAGGCGCAGGCACTGAACCCCGAGCGATGGCATCAAATGGTGGAAATTGATTGGCAATTGTTGCGCTGGGAACGACTGAAGGGGTTGTATTGTGGGTGTAAATGAGCCCACGGCAACTGTGAGACGCGTCGGATATGCGACACTGAACATCGTCGAAGGCCGTTATCTTGGATAAGCATCGAAAATAAATGGAAAATAGCGATCAACGGGACAGAATTTTAAAAGTGAATGCTAAGGATTGGAATACTTGGCGGAAGGAACATCCAGAGGAAAAGATTTCCTTGGAGGGAGCGGACTTTCGGAAAGAATATTTCCGCGGCATTGACCTCAGTGGGGCAAACCTCCGCAACGCAAATTTCAAAGGCGCAAACCTCTGTGAGGCAAACCTCAGCGGGGCAGACCTCACGGGAGCCGATCTCGGTGAAGCCGACCTCAATAGGGCAAACCTTAGCAAGGCTATTCTCAACAACGCACGTCTCATTGAAGCAGACCTCCGAAAGGCAAACCTCAAGGAAGCCCAGCTCAAAAACGCAAATCTCACAAGAGCAGAAGTCAATGGGGTAAATTTGATCGGCGCAGATCTTTCCGGGGCCGACATCAGCCACACCAACGTGGGAGGGTCCGATTTAAGCAATTCCATCCTGGCCTGCGCAAACCTGAGCCATGCATTGCTCGATTGGGCAAAGCTGGTCAATGCCAAGCTCCGGGGTGCAAACATCAGCCATTCAAGTTTTCAAAAAGCCAACCTCTCGGGCGCAATCCTCACCCAAGCCAACCTTACTGCATCCAAATTCCCTTCCGCAAACCTAAAAAAGGCAGATCTGAGGGAAGCCATCCTTTCCGATCCCGACTTCGAGGATGCGCAATTCGGTGAAACACTAGTATCGGACACCCCTCTCAACCGCGAAATTTTGCAGCAGCACGGTTCCCAGATTGTGTGGACCTAGGAGTTAAGCCCGCGGTGAGAACCGAGGGATACGCCGAGAAGGATCGCGAAGACTCCCAAAAGACACTGTTGAGCAGCAGGGCTTTCGACACGGACCTCCCGCAGATACTCAATTTTTTTCGTCCTTGTGCTTGCAAATCCCATCAAAAACCCACTACCTTTACCTTCCCTTTTTGAAAGAAGGGTCGTTCATTCATAAAATGGTTCCTTAGCTCAGCTGGTTCAGAGCATCTCGTTTACACCGAGAGGGTCGTAGGTTCGAATCCTACAGGGACCACCGATCAAGCCCTTGCAACGATGTTGTGAGGGCTTTTTATTTGGAGGAGCATGCTTGAAAATGGCCGTCCCATCCACGCTGGTCGAGGAGGTACATTGTAAGTCCGATCCCGTGCCTTGCGCTTGGTGCATGTCAATCAACGATCTCTAAGTCGACCGATAGCTCCGCGGTGATATCGACCAGACAAGGCGATGAAACGGCAGGAGGAAGACAATCGCCTTTCAGCACAAGGTTAAATTCCTCAGCGGTTGGTAATTTTCCCACGAACTCCTTGGGCAAGTGCTTGCTCAGGCAGTATTGAGCGACACCGATGGGTTTACTGGCCGTGCGAAGTGCGTATTCGACCTCCAGTTGATCCTTGTGGGGCACAAGCAAGATCCCAATGCTCGGCTTGTCATCGGGTTGCTTCAATTGCTCATCGACAAGTTGCAGGTAAAAATCAAGCTTACCGATGAATTCAGGCTCGAATTCAACGATTTTGAGGTCGACCGCAACGAGGCACTTGAGGATGCGATGGTAAAACAGCAAATCGATGAAGTACTCCTTCTCACCAAGCGACAGGCGGTATTGGTTACCAATGAAACAAAAACCATAGCCCAGCTCCATCATGAGCCGCTTGACCTTTTCCACCATCGTGCTTTCAAGCTCGCGCTCCGACATGGGCTTATTCGCATCCAAGAAATCGAGGACATAAACGCTCTTGATGCTTTCCCGGGTCTGTTCCTGCAAATGCACTGGCAAGGCCACGGCAAAATTGTGCTGGGCAGGGTGCCG
>JANMIM010000178.1:0-4402 GCA_031375795.1 Bacteroidota bacterium | reverse complement strand
CGACGTGCTCGAGTTGCTCGGCGGTGTCGTGCACTTGGTCCCAGCTAAAATGGAGCACATTGACCAAAAAAACTTCCCAAAGACGGTGCTTTCGAATGATCTTGAGCGCGATGCGTTTGCCAGGATCCAGCAGCCTCACGCCATGGTAGGGCTGATAATCCACCAAGGATTTTTCATTCAGTCGTTTGACCATGTCGGTCACAGATGCTGGCGTAGTTTGAAGGTACTTGGCTAGCGTGTTGGTGCCGACCATTTCTCCGTTGGCCGAGAATCTGTAGATCGCTTTGAGATAGTTTTCTTCTGTGGCCGAATTCTGCATCTGCGCGCAAGATTTATTCAAAGGTATCAATTTATGGCTTCTTGACAGGGGCGCTCGTGCTTTGTTTTGTGGATGAGGCCAAGTAACGGTATGATTGCTGCGTTAAAAGCTTGTGTCAAGGACCGAATCCAAACGGTTTTTTTTAGGTTTTTTGGAGCACTTTGGGTCCAATTTTCATATTTCCACAGTTACCAGTTGCCTCTCCTTTTCCGATGAAATATCATCTTTCCCGGCATGCATGTGCTGTTTTGTTGGCGGATGAGGCTGCTGGAGATGCGATTTGTCAGTTACCTTTTCATTTCTTTTTCCGCAATATCCTTGAAACTTACTTTCAAGGATCGGGTACAATGACCTATCGTTTGTAACCGGCCAAGGCTCGTCAACGCAAGGCAAGCTGCATTCGACCGTCAATTTGGTCATTGGTGATTTTTGATTCGCAAGGCATATCGCCGCATTTGTCGCTATTGAATTTCAAGGACATGGAAGGAAAATCAAAACTACGCGTCGCCATCGCCCAGGTGGCCAAGCAATTTTCGCAGAAAAATGGTCGCGCCAAGCCGCCTGGAGTACAACTGCCGCTGATCGGTCACGGTTCCCGAGGCAATGAAAATGGTTCGTTGCATTCGATGTTGGAGCGGTACAGAATCAACGGAGACCCCATTTTGGGAGCTAGTATCTATGAAAGACACCGGCACCTCGTGCTCGGCTGTGCGCTCAAGATCCTCAATGACAGGGACGAAGCCCAGGATGCGACGTCTGATATCTTCATGAAGGTGTTGGATCGGCTTCGCGTGGAAACCCCCGGGAATTTTGCAGGTTGGCTCTATGCGGTGACGCGATACCATTGCATTGAGATCAGGCGCAAGCAGAAAAAGGCACCGATCGTGGAGTCTTTGGACGGGCAGAAGTACTTGATCGACAGCAGGCCCGACGGGCAGGCATTGGAGGAGCTACACTCTGATTTGGAGGTGGCTGTTCACCAAGCGGTCCAGGCTTTGCCCCAGCATCAGCGCACCTGCATCGAGCTGTTTTATCTGCGAAACATGAGCTACAAGGCGATTGCAGCCCAGCAAGGGATTGAACTGAATGACGTAAAAACCTATCTCCAAAATGGCAAGAGGCGGTTGGTGTCCCTTCTTGCGCCCGTGCATACGCGGCGCGCGGCCGACGGAGTGGTTTGACCCCACGTTTCGGAGCAGGTATCAAGAGAGTTTGAGGCTTGCTTTATGGAAATTGTAGGTTGCTTGCATCCATTGTATGAAACACGGTTACACCAATGACCCAGTTCTTTTGGACTTCAATTTGATTTGTTTGGGGAAGCCCCTAGGCTTCTCTACCGTTTGTTGATTGATTGGGCGGGTTGTGCTTGGCGCAACCCGCTTTTTTCATTGTGATACAGCGTGATGGGGGCGTTTTTGCAAACAGCCAGGTCACCTCCCAAGCAAAAGCAATGCCTCCCGCTCTGACTTTTTCAGACCGGCTACGATAAGTTCATAGGAGTGGTCGATCAACTCCTTGACCAAGACGGAACTCAGCCTACCGCTCACAACGACCGTATTCCAATGCGTCTTGTTCATGTGATAGGCTCCCGTGATCTCCTCCCATTGCTCACGCAGCTCGATGGCCCGGTCGGGATTGCACTTGAGCGCAATCCGATCGCCATTCTCGAGCGGGATCAGGGCATACATTTTCCCCATGACCTTTAGGACGAGGGTGTCGGCGTCAAATGGAAATGATTCAGTCGTTCCCGGCTTTGAAAGGCAGTATTCGCGCAGGTCTTCTACATTCATGAGGTTTCCTATTTGGTATTCACCCCACTAGAATCGGAACATCATCTGCAACTTGAAGTCCGATCGGTGATCTCCCTGTATTTCAGACAATCCAGATCCTAGTGTCTTGTCATATTGGAACTTTGAAATGCTGTACCGGGCCCACAATTCCATCGATTTATTGGGCTTGAAATTGAGCATGACGTAATAGCGGCTGCCAATCCCGTAGTAGGCAGGGATGTTGAAAACCCCCAACAGGTCGTTTTCATAGGCATAGATCCTGGTGTTAAAATCTGGTGAATCAAAGATGGCATACCGAGCCGAGATGTCCCATTTCCAACCCAATTTGTATGTGATGTCTTGGTACATCATGAAGCCTTTGGAGTCGACCTCGTAGGCGCCCTTGATGCCCTGGTTGAACCAAGACCGCTCGATGCGAGATCTGATGGTGAGGTTACGGTGCACCTTGTATTGGAAATGGAAGCGCAACGATTGCCGATGCGTGGGGGTGATGACCTCGATCTGCTGCCCGTCGGCGAGGTCAGAGGCATTGGTTTCCTTGTTGTCGCTGCGCCACCTGAGGTACATGGACATCTCACGCGATGGCTGGTACTGCAATTGGGCCATGAACTCATGTCCCCAAGTCGGGAAGGAGGCTCCAAATCCGTTCCATGGGAAAATGAACTGGTCGTAAAAGGATGAAAACGTCCAGCGCGTCGTCGGCATCACCTTGATGCCAAGGTAGAGCCCGCGTTCGTTGGAGAGGTTGGTGGGGCGCTCGGAGAAAACGTATCCTCTGAATGCATGAAAATCTCGGGTGAAATTTCGACCCAGAATCGCGACATCGACCTTGGGATGGATGCTGCCCAGCAGGCCACCGATCATGCCGGTTCCACCGGATTTGCTGCGCCCAACCTCTCCAAAGAAATTGAAATTGCGCACGGTGATGTCAAAATCCAATCCCGAGAGGTAGTTGCTGTTGCCACTGAAGTCGTAGCGGTTGTAGTCCTTGACCGAAGGCTGGATCACGCTGCTGAAATGCTGGAAATAGTGGGTTGCGCCGACATTGAGCCATCTGCGCTTGTATTCCAGCCTGCCACCATAGGCCGTTTCGGTGATCGCACGCTTGTCTGCGATCTCGGCATCGGTGCGATGCAGGCCGGTTGTCTGCAACGAAGACACAAGCACTACGTCGTCGGTGAAGGTGTCTTGGAGGGCGATATTGGCATCCCTGCCGATGCGGGAGAGAAATCCAGTGGCATATACATCGCCAAATGCCACGGTCGATGCAATCCCTCGCATGAATTGGTTCTCATTCACCGAGGCATAGGGCTTGACCCCCGTGTTTTGGCGCTTGATTGCATTGATGGCTTCGCTTCCTTTTCCAAATCCCAAGCCCGTCGACAGCAGCATGCCTTGACCGGCCTGAATGTTATAGTCACCGATCACCAGTCGTTTCAGGTGCCCGAAATCCTTCAATGAAATGTGTGCCGACGTAAAATCAACCCCATAAAAATCCTTGGATGGTCTCCACAGAAGCGGTTCACCGTTGTCCTTCTCACCTACGAATGCGAGGCTGAAGTTTTGTCCATAGCGCATGCGGTACCGCAGATAGGCCTTGTTGCGGTCGCCGAGATAGCGAGAGCTGAGGGTGCCATTGCTATTGGTGTCGGGTGTCGTGTAGCCCTTTTCCTTTTCGATGTCGGTAATCCAACGCAACAAGAGTTCCTGCTTGGCCTCGCGGAGCATCACGCCGATCGGGGGGCCGGCAGGGTGCTGTGTATTTGGGCTGATGTCCTTGGCCTGTGCTTCCTTTACCTGACAATAGGGTTTGAGGCGATTGAAAATCTGGGCCGTAAAACCGGGCACGGCCTGTAGTTCGAAAACCGAACTGAGGTTGCCGTATTGATGGATGTAGTCCATCAAACTGTTGGCGAGTATCTCGGTCATGCCAGGCAGCATCAACAAGTCTTCCTTGGAGGCCGTGTTGATGTTGATCGGGCGGTCGCGCAGGTCATTGAGCTGATCGGTGAGGTAGGACCAGTCGGTTTGGTTGTCGTTTTCACTGTCGATGATCGCGTCCTCGATCACGGAGTTGATGCCATCGTCGGTGCCACGCGTGGAGTCGGGCTGCCCCATCACGAGCAGAGAGGTGCCTAGAAACAGCAGCAATGTGAGTAGCCGCTTCCTCATTTGACCTCGAGTGTCTTGCCAAAACGATAGCCGAGCGACAGGCAGGGGGTGTACCCGAGGTATTGGTGCAGCGTGTTTGAAAAGTCTATTTGGAGCCCTTTCACGTTCACGCCCACGCCTG
>JANMIM010000164.1:0-2753 GCA_031375795.1 Bacteroidota bacterium | reverse complement strand
CAGTCGGTCGCGTTGCGGCTTGAGCCACAAGGCGTTTTTTCGCAATGGCTGCAAGCCTACCACGAGATGGTGTGGGATCGCCTCTCGGCGCGATTGGACGCCGCTGAGCAGGCTTGGCTGCAGCGCAAATGTGCGCCCTATTTGGGCAGGGCTTGAATCGAATCCTGCGAATACGCTGCATCGCAGGTCTTGGCGAGGTATTTTGCAGCTTCGGCATATCCTGCGGCCACAGCTTGGCGCATCTGTGCACAACCGACATCCTTCTGGCCCGACTGGTACAGGATACGCCCCTTCATGAAGGCGATTTCCAAATCGCCGGGCTTGAGGCGTTCGGCAGCTGAGATGTCGGCCATTGCGCGCGCTGTATTCCCCTGGATCGAATAGGCACCGGCCCGGTTGATCAAGGCCCCGAGATTCCTGGGGTAGAGGGCTAATGCCTGTGTGAAATCGCCGATCGCGCCGTCCAAGTCACCCATCGCGACCTTGGTCATCGCAGAGGCATGCCATACCTCGACCGATTTCGGATCCAAGGCCAGGGCTTGATCAAAGGCCCAGAGGGCATTTTTGTATTCTTGCATCGCTGCATGTGCGCGCCCGAGGTTGTACCAGGCGACTTGGAAATTGCCGGCGATCATCACGGCATTGTTGAGGCTGCCTGCCGCTTCGATCATCCGCCCGAGATTCAGCATGCCATACCCGCGCCCAAACCATAGATCAGGATCATTGTCCACGCGGTGCAGGGCAAAATCAAACAAATCGACGGCCTCTTGAAAGCGTTTGACCGACAGCAGCCGAAAACCACGGGCCGTGATGGCAGGCAGGAAACTGGGGTTTTCCTTGGCAAATGTTTGCGATACCTGCTCTTGTTGGCTGGAATCGCGGCTGGATTTCTCGAGCAGGATCACCGACTCACCACGGTTGGCGACGCCGATACGCAACAATTCCACATATTCCAGATGGTCCACCAAGTATTGCTGGCTCACATCCCCAGCGAGCCGCGTGGCGTAGTGCACGTCCCAGACGATGATGGACCCGACCGGGGCGGCCTCGAGGTTTTTCATCGTGACCCGATCGAATTTGGGATCGGAGGGTCGCTCGCCCAGCACCCAAAAAAACCAATTGTGGTTGACATAGGTGGGCCGGTCCCTGAACTTGGATTGGGCATAATAGTCCGTGACAATGCTCAATCCCTGGCGTTCAAAGTTGGTGCTGGCGCTTGGAGGCTCTTGGTACAAGGCATAGACCATGGTGCCAGCAGCCAGGACCTTGGCCGCGTAACCGACATGAATGGCGGCAAGCTGCCGGCTTGATCCGCTTTTCCAAAACAGCCACAATGCACCCGCAACCATGCCGCCGAGCACCACCAAACGGCTGTATTCGCGCGCTGGGCCCACGATTTGGTGCATGCGCAATTCGACAGCGAAGAATTGCCAACCCAGAAACAGGCAAAGTGCAACAACGCTCGCCAAAATCAGCAGATCCCTTTTCCTGGTCGTGCGCTTGGGGTCAAATTTCAGCAAAGTCGCGATGGAATGGTTGTAGCCCTCCAAGGCCAGGAGTGCTGCCAAGGGTGTGAGCGGCACAAGGTTGCGCAGAAACCCTGCGGCGTTGCCCATGCTCATTTTCCAGCTGAAAATGACATAGACTAGCAGCCCCAGCAGCAATTGCCCTTCGATCCAGAGCGACGTTTTCTTCTGCACAGCGCGCTGCACGACACCTTGCAGCAGGAAAACAAACACCACCGGCCCGGTCACCCACATGGATCGGCGGAAATAATGGCTAAATCCGGTATTTCCATATCGGTTCTCCCCAGCATCTGCACCAAAGGTATTGTGATACACGTAGTTGAAATCCCCGACCATGAAGCCCGCAGCGAGATTCCACAACACCATGGGCAGGACGAGCCAAGGCAAATGCTTCCATTGTTTTTCGCGGAGCAATGGCCAGATCCAAAGAATCAGGGCAATGGACAATTCCAGGCGCGCCAGGGGCAGCAATCCGCCCATGAGGGCATACCACAGCCACTTTTTGTGAACGAGAAAATAAAATCCGGCGCAGATCACGACCACGGCGAGTGGCTCTGTCAAGGCGGCACGCGAAGTGCCGTAAAAAAATGGCTGAAATGCGAGAAATGGAATCGACAACCACGCATTGGGCGCTTTCAATTGATGCACGGAGCGCCACAATAGCCATGCCCCCAGGGTCGAAATCAGCGTCATCCCGATCGGCACCACCCACTTGCCTAGCTGGGCAGGCAATGCAAACAGCACCACAAAGAGCGGTCTGTTCCATACCGAAATGAAGTTCACGGGGTCGTTGAAGGCATTTTGTGTGTTGAAGAAACGCGTGGGGCAGTCGTCATCCCAAGGCGCGTCGACCATGAAGGCCCATAGCAGGCTCAGGAGGGCAAATGCGGCCAGCGAGACCATTGCCCAGAGGCGGTCGTCCTTTTGTTCCCCAGGGGAGCGTTTCCAATGCAGGTTTTCGGTCGAAAGCAACATCACGTGGTCGCATTTGGCTGACTCGAAATAGCGAATCATTTTTGGTAATGCCAACAATCCAACCTTGAAATCAATTCATTCCACCGCAGCCACAATGAGCCTCACGTCGCGTCAAATGCCGAAACGTAAACGGGTCTGGATTGCAAATCGGCGCATTCCTCGGGTGCAAAACCATAGGCACGCATCACGACCGTCGCTGCAAAATCCTGCTTGATGCGTTGCAAGATCCCCCAACGCACCTGCCCTTGGAGT
>JANMIM010000148.1:0-10283 GCA_031375795.1 Bacteroidota bacterium | reverse complement strand
GTGCTGCAGACCGGCGGCGCGAAGGTGCCATAGACTTCAATCATATCAAAGGCAGACTCCTCTGAGCCTCCCCACTGGTCAAAATCCAGACGAACCTGCAAGGTATTGCCCGTGCCGGGAATGTTGAATGTATACTGCGTGAAAGTAGAGACATCACAAATCAGCGTGGATTCGATCCCATCTACGACGCCGTTGAGATTCATGTCTCGCACCAAATTTCCCCCTGCGACCAATGATCCCATGAAGCGTCCCACCGTGCGGAAAGGGCCACTATCGATGCTCGCTTGAATATTGATCGAGTCGGCAGTCTCCCAGCGTGCGTTGTTGTTGAATGCGGTCGCAAGCCAAAAGCGAAAGTTGAGCGAGATGTAATTTGTAATCGTGATCGATCTGGAAGTCAATTGGCCAGGTGGGCGAGCGCCCGGAAAGGGCGACTGATTCGACCTGATATCTTCCCCAGCCCAGAAAAAGGTGCCTTGGGGAATCCCTGAAACCGCAGTATTAAAGCCTGTAGTACAACCAGCTGTAGGCGGATTCACATCCGTTCGAATGAAATAGTCGGGATCCGTAGGGCAAAAGGAATAGGTATTGCTCGTGTACCGCGGCCCTTCACCGTCAGTTTCGAAGCTCTCGACATACAATTGCGTCTGAGCCTTCGCAACCGTACCCCACATGCAAGTCAACAGCAACAGCAACAATACAGGGACTAATTTCTTTCTCATATTACCCAAATCCGTGGTTCAAAAATTGGCTACCGACCGATTCCAATCACCGGCAACCAAACCAAATACTACATCAATCGCCTTCCCAAGCACCAAGGGCAGTCCATTTTCATCCATCAGATCAAATTGGACATACTCCACCCATACAGACAATCATTGCAAAATACTGCTTTTGCCGAGCTTTTTCCAAATAAAAGAATGCTTGCTGCCTCGTTGCCGTACCACCTACCGTCGCTAAACAAGACTCCCTGCGCTGATCGAATTCCGAAGCAGCTGTAACCAATTTCCATTCTCCCATTATCATCCACAAAGAAGGCCCAATCGCCTTGCTGCCTATGCGCTGATCTACCTTTCTCGACTGTTCACCTCAATTCTTAAGACGATGGCTCATTCAAAAAGCCGGGGTCATGCATGCCAGGTCATGCATCCCCGCAGGAACGTTTTTGCTTCGCTTTTTTCATTGCCGATGGTCGCCGTGCCGACATTGATGGCGCTGTTGTTGCTCCAAGCCTGCGGCACGCATCCCTCCAGCGGCAACATCCGCCTCGGCGAGCACAATCTGCGCACGCAATCCTTTGAATTCGCTGCCGACAAACCCCAAGTGCTCGTCGGTACAAACGGCACCCTCCTCGCCATCCCAGCCGGAGCCTTCATGGACGACATGGGCAATACCCTGGGCGGCAAGGTCACCTTGCAGATGAAAGAAGCCAACAAGGATGTCGAAATCCTCACGGGCGGCCTCGTGACGCAGACGGGCAACGAGCTGCTCGCCTCAGGCGGCATGTACATGTTTCAAGCACTGCAAAATGGCAAGCCCGTGAAGATCAACCCCGCCGTGGGCATCTACACTTACCTGCCGACCGACAAAAAAGACCCCGCGATGGGCTTGTACCGGGGCAATTTCAACGACAGCAAGCTCGACTGGAAACTCACTTCCAAGAAGGAGGGCGGCATTCCGCGCTGCGACGAGAGCAAATTCACCAAAAAGCACTGCAAGAAATGTGAAAACCTGCTCAAGATGGCCAACAAGATCAAGCCCAAGAAAAAGCCCGCCAAGTCTGATTATTATGCAAAAAGGCACTATTGGGAAAATGGCGTGCTGTATTTCGCCAGCTCGGGCAGCCGCAAGCCCATCATGAGCCAAGGCACGATCGACGAATGCAAATCCTACCTCGACGGCAATGAAAAAGGCCGTGACCTGCTCGCGACGATCGACAACTACAAGGCCGAGTGGAAGGACCGTGTGGGCGAATATTATTCCTACAAAATCGACAGCCTGGGCTGGTACAACATCGACAAGCTCGTGAAAGAGGACGTGATCACCTTCAATGGCAAGGTGCTCGACGCCGATGGCAGCCCCGTCGCTGGCGCAAGCGTGCACCTCTATTGCAAGGATGGCGACCTCAAGGTGCATACCTCGACGACCGCCGCCGATGGCAGCTTCGAACTCAAATTCGTCCCCGGCCGCAATTTCATGCTGTATGCCTACGAAAAGGGGCGCGTCGGCAAGGGCAGCTATGCCCTCCAAGGCAGCAGCAGCGGGCAGCAAGTGGCAGCTGTGAAGCTGGCAGACCTGCAGCCCGAGCAAGTGAAATCCTACCTCCAAGACCTGATGTAATCACCGATGAAACCGCGCATCAAAATCCTCCTCTTGGCCTCAGTTCCCGTCCTTTTGGGCGGGATCTGGGGCCTTTGGATGCTGGGGCGGGGCCCGATGCTGCAAGCTGGGCTGGACCGTGCGCTGGGCAGGTTGCGGCAGCAGGGCTTGGCGACGGATGTGCAGGGGCTGGAATGGCAGGGTTTGGGAGAGGCGCATCTTGCGCAAGTGGCGGGGTTGGTGGGGCGCGACACGGTCTTGCGGATGCGGGACATGCAGGTACACCTGCGTCCTAGCTGGTCCCTGAGCGGGCGCGACTGGGTGGCCTCGGTGGATTTTGGCAGCTTGGAGATTGATTTTCGGGGCTGGCGGGTCTTGGGGAAAGGGAATTTTGTGCCTGCGACGTGGGCGATGGACATGGTGGGGGAATTCGGCAAGGGGAGTTTTGGGGAATGTGGTGCGGGGAATGCGGGTGCGGTTGATCGGCTGAATTCGTTGGCGTCCGTTGAAGAGACGGCTCCTTCGGAGCGTTTGATCGGTTGCATGATGACCGGGTGCTTACCCTCCCGGCTACCGAGTGACGGCTCCTACGGAGCGGGTGGGGTTGGCGAAGCGAATGGGGTGGGCGAAGCGTGTGGGTTAGGCGAAGGGCGTGGGGTGTGTCCGATGAGGGAGGCCATCGAAATTGGGGCTGGCATTGCGGTGCATGGCCACTATCGGCTGCACATGGGGCCGCAAAGCCGCAGCCGAGGCCGGCGGCATTTCGGCGCGGGAATACATTTGGAGCAACTGGCCCTGCAGCATCCTGCATTGGGCGACGAGATCAAGACGATCAGGGAACTTGATGCCTGGGCGCGGGTGGAGGCCACCGCAAACGCTTATGCCTTGCGTCCAGGCAGTTTCTTGCGCGTGGGCGATGCCTGCATGCTGGGAACGGCGCGCTGGGACGTGGTGGAGCGCAAGTTTGCGCTCGCATTTGCGGTGCCTACGCAGCCCGCAGGCGGGCTGCTCGCGCTCGCGCAAGAGCTTGCGCCTACCGCATTGGGTGGATTGCGCATCGGCGGGCAGGCGCATGGCTACCTGCGCATGGCGGGCGACCTCGACAGCCTCGCGACTTTGCAACTCGCGGGCGACTTGCAGGGCGAGGACATCGCCCTGCTCGACGGAGGCCTATTGCGCCTCGACACCCTGCGCGGTCATGCCCTGCAGCCGGGCATGGTGGCCCTCGACGACCTGCCGCAATATTTGCAGCAAGCCGTCGTGCTTTCAGAAGATGCCAATTTCTGGACCCACCACGGCTTCGACCGCGAGGTGATTCGTCTGGCGATCGTCGAGAACTGGGAGGCGGGGAGATTTGTGCGCGGCGCGGGCACGATCCCCATGCAGCTCATGCGCAATATGTACCTGCACCACGGCAAGCAAGCCGACCGCAAGCTCGCCGAGATTGCGCTCACCTGGATCACGGAGGAGACGCATCTGATGGACAAAAAGACGCAATTGGCCCTGTATTTCAACCTGATCGAATGGGGCCCGGGCGTGTATGGCATCCGCGCTGCTGCGCAATATTATTTTCACAAAACACCCGTGCAGCTCAGCGTCGACGAGGCCATATTCCTCGCCGCCATCATCCCCAATCCCCTGCATGCCGCCGATCTTTTGGAAACGGATGGTCGCCTGACGCCTTATGCCCAGGAGTATTATGATTCGATGCGATGGATGCTGTATGAAGGCGATTTGATTGGGGAGGAATGGCTGGAGGCAAAGTATCCAAGATTCAGTGTGAGGGTGTAGTGCGAGTGCGAGCCCGCGGCGTCTCGCCGCTGGGCTATCGAACATCAGGCCTCTGGCCTGCGGAAATAATTAGAGTGTGTAACAAAGGAGGGGAGTCCAACAAGAATCGCTGAGTCCGTCCCGCACTCGAGGTGCGGGATGCCGACGGACGAATGACCATTTGCCTCTGGCCTAAAACGCTCAAAATCGGCGATTTCTACTGCTTACGCCGGAGGCAAATGGTCGATGCCCTGTCCCGTAATTGGGACGGGGCCGGCTCCCCCGGATTGTTGCACACTCAAATAATTACGAATAGCCATCAAGCTGAAAGCAGCAGCAAATATTCCCCCGACAATCCCGTTTTCATTCCATTCACATCGAAAATGTAGATCACAAGCTTTGTGTCGAATGGAAGAATGTTTGGTCAAAAAGCCCGTCGCCCTCATCGCGCATTCATCACTCCCACGACTCGGTGCGACCCCTCATTTGCCATTCTCCCCAAATTCCCGCATCTTCACTCCAAATCCATCGCTATGAAGAAGCTTGCTTTCGCAACAATTTTGATTTGTCTTGCCCTCAGCCCCCTCCGGGCCCAGCTCTCCTCCACCGAGTGCCTCGACGAAGTGAAAAAAGTCTATGCCCAGATGGACCACGAGCTGCTGCTTGCGGGCACATCGCAGATGCGCTTTGACTTCAAGCACAGCTACATCATGCGGCTCGACGAGGAGGGCAAGACTGTCGTGATGGAGGAAAGCAAGACCTTTGGCCACCAATTTTACCTGCACGACTGCAACGAATTCACCGACGCGAGCGATGCCACAGAGGCCTTCAGCTTTCGCAAAAACCAGTTTCTCGTGTACCGCACCAAGTCCACGCTCGCCAAGGCCGGCATCATCCCCGAGGTGGACAAGGGCCTGCTCAATGCCTGCCTCGTGAAGGAGTGCGGCTACCTGCCCGTGCCCGGCAACGACACCTTGCGCCACAAGCGCGCCTACATGACCGTGAGCGAGGAGGGCCAGAAGAAATACAAGGTGCGCGACCTGGAGATGGTCTGGAATCCCTGGAATGGGATGCCCGTGGCGATCGGGGTCACGTTTACCGAAAAATCGATGTGGAAGTGGGCGCGTTTTGACTTTCATGGCATCGGGCCCGATGCGGTCTCTGTCGGCGGCGACGTGAAGGCCATCCTGCTCGACGCGGCGGGGGAAGTGCGGCCCCAATTCAAGGGGGGCGATGTTTTGGATTACCGTTGATACCCGTCCATCGATGGACGAGCCATGTGGGAATCGCAAGCAGACCGGCGCTTCATGTCAATGAGGCGCACCTAAAACTCGATCCACTCATAAATCTCCTGCATAGCAAGCCCCACTCCGTGCGGTTTCAACTGCACGACATCCTCCATCGAGAAATAGTGGTCCACGTCCCAAGCACCGTTTTCGTTTTTGTAGTGGACATAAACGCGTGGTTGGCTCTGCTCGACCAAGACATAGGTACGCAATGCTGGGATCATCTGATACATGTGGAATTTGCTCCCACGGTCATAAGAAGAAGTGCTTTTGGACAGGACCTCAAGGATCAATGAGGGGTTGCGAACAAGTGTCGGTGACTTTGGGTTTTTCTCCAATGGACCGCACACCACTGAAGCGTCGGGATACATGACGTTGTCCAGCACCTCGACCTGAACCCGCAAGTTGCTTTCAAACACGCGGCAGCCTGTTTTTTTGAAGGCATTCTTCATTGCCGAGCTACAATTGAGTGCAATGCTGCTATGTTCGGGTGAGCCACCAGACATTGCAAAGATCTCTCCGTGGTGGTACTCACTCTTGTATTCCGCGAGTTCCTCTAGCTCGAGGTATTCCTCTAATGTGTAACGCCTTGTTTCTGCTGGGTGTCCCATAATTTCAAATTTAGCGAAAATTCTCAAATGATCTGCCCCCGATCGGAAGTAGTTATCTGCGAATTTGCCCTGCAAACAACGCAACCCCCATCCCCGATTTGCATCTTTCCAACCTTTTGCAGACCTTCACGTAAATGTTTGTGTAAAATATACACAAAGCTTCAAGGCAAGATCATGGAAATCGTCACCACCTTACGCAACGCCCGCATCACGCCGCAATCGGATGCGGAACTCGCAGCGCTCCGCGCCGACAAATGGGCGCTCTACAATCCGCCGAGCCCTGTTTCACTCAATTTCCAAGGCAACAGCTTCGCCTTTCGTCCCGGTCTCACCCTCACGCCATTTGCGAATGCCGTCCCCTGCAACGCACACTGCCGATTTTGCTCGGAGGAGTTGCAGCGGCGCAGCAACCACAGCCTCACCGCCCAACAGCTCATCGGCGACTACGACAACTATTTTGAGGGCTTGCGTCAGGCCCTCCTGCAACTGGGCGGCTTGCCCGTGGGCCTGAGTCTCTCGGGCTTGGAAGCGACCGCCGAGCCACGATGGCTGCTGCGGCTGCTGGATTTGCTCGCCGAGATCGCCCCCGATTTCCAATTTGACGAGAAAGTCCTGTACACAAACGGGACGGGCCTGTACAAGCATCCACAGCTCGTGCCGGCCTTGGAAAACGCCCGATTCGACCGCATAGAGCTGTCGCGCTGCCATCCTGAGCAGGCCATCAACCAAAAAATCATGTACATCAACCGCAACGAGCCCGTCTGGGAAAATGCCGCCTACGAGGACTTGGTGCGCAGCCTGCAAGGACGGCTGTTTGTGAAAAATTCCTGCATTCTCACGCAGCCTGGCGTGCATACCTTGGAAGGCATGGAGGCCTACCTCGACTGGGCTACCGACATGGGCGTGAAAGAGGTGGTCTTCCGCGAACTGAGCCGTCTGGACGACAGCTACGTCCGCAACGCCACTGCCCAATGGGTGGAATCCAACCGCGTGCCGATCGAGCCGCTCTTGCAGGAGCTTGCACCCTCGCGCTCGGGCACGCGCGAAGGCTGGCGCTACCTCAGCAGCACCCTCGGCTACTATTACTATAACGAGCATTTCCTCTACCGCGGCAAGACCGAGGTGATCATCGAGACGAGCAGCTACACCGCCCTGCAGGAGGCCAATGCCGAAGGCTGCATCCAAAAGCTCGTCTTCCACAGCAACGGCAACCTCTGTGGCGACTGGGATCCCAATGCGCTCGTGATCGGCAAATTTTTCTGAGCATGGAGGCTTACCTACCCATATTGCGGTCTTTGCGGGATGCAGGTGTGGAATATGCAGCCATCGGGACTTGGGCTTTAAAAATCATGTTTCGCGACAAAATGCCGGGCTACGTCTTGCGGGATTGCGATGTGGTATTGGCCCCGAATGAGACGAACATTATGCTGGCGGTACGCCTCTTGAATGCTGCTGGTTGGGCAACTTGCTTGTGGGGAATCCCAGTGAATGACGCGACGAATTTTTCTGAATTTGCGGGGAAATATTATGTTCGGGCGACGCAAGGTGAATTGGTCTTGGACCTGACTTATCACTGCATGATTCCTTGGGAGGCAATGTGGTCGCAAATGCAGGTTGCTTCAGGCGTACATGTGGCCTCATTGACCCACATCTTGAGTTTGAAGCGGTACAAGGCAATCGAATCTGGAACCATCGAAGCATTGGAGACATGGCTGGCAGACCGAGGATTGGAAGCCGAAGCGCCGAGTATGCTAGACCAATCAAATTGATGACATCCGTGATTCATGTGGCAAATTCCCCTATTTTTGCCCCATATTTCAAGAAAAAATGTCAGCACTCACGATCGCGCAGGCTTATTACCAAGCATTTAATGCCAAGGATTATGCAGCGATGCTGGCCTTGGTGCATCCGGAGGTCAGCCACCACGTCAATCAAGGTGGCATCAGGATTGGCAAGGGGCTCTTTGCGGAATTTCTGCAAGAAATGGAGGATGCCTACACCGAGGAATTGACGGACATGGTGTTTTTTTCCGAGCCGCAAGACCAGCGCGTGGCCGTGCAATTCACGGTGAATGGCATCTACAAAAAGGCGGATGAGGGAATGCCGCCCGCACACGGACAGACTTATGTCTTGCCGGCTGGCGCATTCCTCGAGCTCACCGATGGCCTCGTGTCGCGCGTGACGACCTATTACAACCTGCCCTTGTGGATGAGTCTCGTGCGCAAATGATCCCCGGCTCGGCAATTCCCGAATTGCGATTTGCGCGTTTTCAAGGTGCGGATATCGGCACCCAACTCGAGGCATTGGGGAGGCTGCGCATCGCGGTCTTTCGTGCATTTCCCTATCTCTACCAGGGCGACCTCGCCTACGAGATGAGCTATCTGCAAACGTATGTGGATGCGCCGCGCAGCCTGCTTTTCGCAGCCTATGAACGCGCTGAAATGATCGGCGCGACGACCTGCATTCCGCTCGCTGATGAAACGGCCGATGTGCAAGAGCCCTTCCTGCAAGCGGGCATGGACATCGGGAAGATTTTTTATTTCGGGGAGAGCATCCTGCTGCCAGCCTACCGGGGTCACGGGCTCGGGCACCGCTTCTTTGACGAACGCGAAGCCCATGCCCGCAGCTTTGGCGACTATGCACTCACCTGTTTCTGTGCCGTGGATCGTCCGATGGACCATCCCTTGCGGCCCAGTGATTACCGCCCATTGGACGGTTTTTGGGAGCAGCGCGGCTACCGAAAGGCATCGCATTTGCAGAGTTCATTTGAGTGGCTGGATATTGCGGAGTCACATCCGTCCAAAAAGACACTTACCTTTTGGACACGCGAACTATGAAAAACAGCTTGGTTATGGTGGCCGCAGCGCAATATCCGATCCTGCAGCATGCAGACTTCGGGGAATGGCGCGCTCACGTGGCGGACTGGGTGCGCCGAGGCGTCGCAACCGGCGCGCAACTGCTCGTCTTCCCGGAATATGGCGCCATGGATTTGCTGAGCACGTTTCCTGCGAACGTGCAAGCCGACATCCAGCAAAACCTGACTGCGCTGCAGCCACTGATTGCCGATGTCTGCACCGTGTTTGCCGACTTGGCGCAGCAGCATGGCTGCGTGATCGTGGCGCCGAGCCTGCCGGTGCAGCTCGGCGAGCGCTTCATCAACCGTGCCTTTGTCCTCAGTGGCAAGGGCTTGGTGGGTTGGCAAGACAAGTGGTTCATGACGCGGTTTGAGGACGAGGAATGGGGCGTGAGCGGCGGCGACAAGCAATTGACGGTGTTTGAGGCGGATTGGGGCAGGTTTGGGATCCAAATCTGCTACGATGTGGAGTTCCCGATCGGGTCGCAGCGGCTGTGTGCCGCCGGGGCCTCGTTGATCGTGGTGCCGAGTTGCACCGAGACGATCAGGGGTGCGACACGGGTGCATGTGGGCGCCCGGGCGCGGGCGCTGGAAAACCAAGCGTATGTGCTCGTGTCCCAAACCATCGGCGAGGCGCGCTGGTCGCCGATCGTGGACATCAACTTTGGCTACGGCGCGTGCTACGCACCGCCCGATGTGGGATTGCCCGAGGAGGGCATCGTGGCCTTGGGGAAGCCGCAAGCCGAGTCTTGGCTGACGGCTGCGCTCGACTTGGAGGCGATCGCGCACGTGCGGCGCGACGGGCAAGTCCTCAATTTTCGGGATCAGAATAGCTTGGAAATGCGTTTTCCGGGCGAGGAGATCGTGGTGGTAGAACGGTTGGTGTGATGGGTAAAGGTCTGGCCCGAGGCAAACGCTTTCAAGTCGTTCAAGCTGCTACGAATTCCCTGAGTCGGGCGCGTTTTGCGCGGCTTGGAGAATGTCATTGACTTCTTCCATCGACAACTTGGTCGAGCGGGCGATCAAATCCATTGCGACCCCATTGGCCCAGAGCTCGACGATGATCTCTGCCTTGAGCTTTGCTTGCTCTTTCTTGAGTGAAAACATGAACTCCGCCATTTCGGTGTGGCGTTGGCTCGCGAGGTTGCGCAGGCGTTTCAGCAATGGGTTTTCTTCGCCTTGAGGGCTGATCATCGTCACGGCATAGCGACCGCCGACACGGGCGTCCATGGTGCAGGTATTGCTGAAGGTATGTGGGCCCCACCAAAGCTTGAAATGCGCGGCCTCTGTCCACATCCTGTAGACCAGGGCGCGCGGAGCATCCAAGATTCGGGTAAAATGGAATGCATTTTCGGTGAGATTGGCTTGCGGTGTGTCCATGGTGCTCAGGATTGAATCGATTCCAAATAGGCTTCATAATTTTCCATCATGCCGTCGGTGCCG
>JANMIM010000141.1:0-4870 GCA_031375795.1 Bacteroidota bacterium | reverse complement strand
GCACGATCATGAAGATCATCGCCGGCGCCCAAAAGCCTACCCGCGGCTCTGTGCGCGCCCCCAAGGACGCGGTGATCGCCTACCTGCCCCAACACCTGCTCACCGAGGACACCTGCACGGTCTTTGAGGAGACCTCCAAGGCTTTCAAGGAGGTGATCTCGATGCAGGCCGAGATGGACCGCCTCAACAAGGAGCTTGAGACGCGTACCGACTATGACTCAGAGGAGTACATGGCGATCATCGAGAAGGTGACCGACCTCGGCGAGAAGTTTTACACGATCGAAACCAGCAATTTTGACGCCGAGGTCGAGATGGCACTCAAGGGCCTGGGCTTCAGGCGGGAAGATTTCAACCGCCCCACCAAGGAATTCAGCGGTGGATGGCGGATGCGCATCGAGCTCGCGAAGATCCTCCTCCAAAAGCCCGACCTCATCCTCATGGACGAACCCACCAACCACTGCGACATCGAGTCGGTGATGTGGCTCGAGGACTTCCTCGTGAACAAGTCCAAGGCCGTGATGGTGATTTCGCACGACAAGGCCTTCATCGACCGCATCACCAACCGCACGATCGAGGTCACGATGGGCAAGATCTACGATTACAAAGCCAATTATTCGCATTACCTCGTGTTGCGTGAGGAGCGCCGAGCCCACCAAATCAAGGCTTTCAAGGAGCAGCAGCGGTACATTGCGGAGACACAGGAATTCATCGACCGGTTCCGTGGCACGTATTCCAAGACCAATCAAGTGAATTCCAGGGAGCGGATGCTGGAAAAACTGGAAATCGTGGAGATCGACGAAATCGATACATCGTCCTTGAAATTGCGCTTCCCGCCCTCGCAACGCTCGGGCGACACGCCTGTGACCGTCAAGGACTTGACCAAGCGCTACGACGACCATGTGGTCTTCCAAAACGCGAACATGTCCATCGCCCGCGGCCAAAAAGTGAGCTTCGTGGGCCGCAACGGCGAGGGCAAATCCACGATGATCAAGGCCATCATGGGCGAGATCGATTTTGAGGGCCATTGCGAATTGGGGCACAATGCCAAGGTCGGCTACTTCGCGCAAAACCAGGCTGCGCTGTTGGATCCCACGCTCACGATCTTCCAGACCGTGGACGAGGTCGCCAAAGGCGAGATCCGCACGCAGATCAAAAACATCCTCGGCCGCTTCATGTTCAGCGGCGACGACATCGAGAAAAAGGTCGGGCAGCTCAGCGGCGGCGAGCGCACCCGCCTCGCCATGGTGAAATTGCTGCTGGAGCCGGTGAACGTGCTGATCCTGGACGAACCGACCAATCACCTCGATTTGAAATCCAAGGACGTGCTCAAGGAAGCCTTGCTGGACTTTGACGGCACTCTGATCCTCGTCTCCCACGACCGCGATTTCCTCCAGGGCCTCTCGCAAAAAGTCTTCGAATTCAAGGACAAGCGCGTGATCGAGCACTTCGAGACGATCGACGAATTCCTGGCCCGCAACCGGATCCAAAACCTGAAGGAAATCGACTTGAAGGCCTAGATTTTCCTGCTTTTAGACGGGCGGATGGTCACGGGCTTGGGATAAAGCGCAGGAATCGAGCGGTTCTTTGGCCCATCGCATCAGTCAGGCGAGGGCTGAAGAACCACTGCCGAATCTGTCGCAAAACCACCATTTTTAGGGCAATCGCTCTTAAATTCGGTTCCTTGAGACATTTCCTCCATTGTAATGAACTCCGCCCGGAACGGGCCGTCTCTCGGTAGCCCGGTGCGGGAGCACCGGGTTCTAGATGCAAAATACGGTCACGCCCCGAAGGGGCCGTCTCTATTCGCCCAATTCAATAGTTACGAAAAGAGGCGGCCCCTTCGGGGCGCATATCCTGCATTTGCATCGAACGAGGGGCTTATGCCCCTCGCTACCGAGTGACGGCTCCTACGGAGCGATTGCACATCCACCATTTTAACATCCGCCTGAATTGCCCGTCGAAATGCTATCTTTGCCGCATTGCATGGCTGTATCGTGAATCAAAACAAGATCATCAACGACCCGGTCCACGGGTTCATCGACATCCCCAAGGGGATCATCCTCGACTTGATCGACCTGGACGTCTTCCAGCGGTTGCGGCGCATCAAGCAGCTGGCACTGAGTTCCTTGGTTTATCCGGGGGCGGTACACAGCCGCTTCAACCACTGCATCGGCGCGATGCACCTCACGGGTCAGGCGCTGGACGTGTTGCGGTCCAAGGACATCGAGATCAGCGCCGAGGAATATGAGGCGACCCTGATTGCGATCCTGCTGCACGACATCGGCCATGGCCCATTCAGCCATGCCCTGGAGAGCGTGATCTTGGAGGGCCTGCACCATGAGCGCATGAGCAAGGCCATCATGCTCCACCTGAACCAGCAATTTGGCGGCAAGCTCAGCCTCGCCATACAGATCTTTGAGGGCACCTATCCCCGCAAATTCCTGCATCAGCTCGTGTCGAGTCAGCTCGACATGGACCGGCTCGATTACCTGAAACGCGACAGCTACTTCACCGGTGTGGTGGAGGGCCTCGTGAGTGCGAGCCGCATCATCAAGACCCTGAACGTCGTCGACGGCCGGCTCGTGGTGGAGAGCAAGGGCATTTATTCGGTGGAGAAGTTCATTGTCGCGCGCCGGCTCATGTACTGGCAGGTGTACCTGCACCGGGCAGTGCTCGCGGCTGAGTACATGATCGTGAAGATCCTGCAACGCGCCAAGGAACTCATGTATGGCAACCACAAGCTCTGGAAGACCGAGGCCCTGGAATTCCTCTTTGGCCAAAACAACCTCTTGGAACCCACGATCACCCAGGAAGTGATCGACCGCTACATCGAGCTCGACGACAACGACATCATGGTGGCCGTGAAGCAATGGCGCAAGTCGGGCGACAAGGTGCTGGAATTGCTCTGCCAAAACTTGCTGCAACGCAAGTTGCTCAAGGCCAGGCTTCAAGAGACGCCATTTCCCGAGAGCCAGATCCAGGAATTGCGCACCGATGCCCGCCGGCGCCTCGGGCTCAGTGACCAGGAGGTGAAGTATTTTGTGTTCACGGGCGACATCAGCAACATGGCCTATGCGCCGGGGCCACAGGAGCCGATCGAGATCGTGTACAAGGACGGCACGATCGAAAACATCAGCACCGCATCCGACATGCACAACATCATGGCTCTCTCCAATCCTGTCAAGAAGTATTTCATCTGCTATCCTACTTGGTGATGCGTGGTAGATGAATGATGGCGGGGTGCTGCTTGGAAACTGCAGGATAGACTGATTGGCCACATGTACCGAAGCTGGTGCCGAAGTCCCAGTACCGCTGCAGCTTTGATTTTTGTCGGCATGACCGCGTTTTCCGTTTACGCGTCATGACGACGATAGGCATACAAAAAAATGCTATACTCGCATCAATTTCGGCCTCCCGATGCAACGCGTTGATGCAAGACCCATTGTCTGACACTCTCCAACCTCCCTGGCAACGTCTCACGACACTGCTGCAATGGCTCATGTGGGTCTTGCTGGCGATGGTGCTCCTGCGCACCGCTTGGGTTTGTGACGATGCCTACATCACGATGCGCTGCGTGGACAATGCCGTGCGTGGCCTTGGATTCACATTCAATCCCGTGGAGCGTGTGCAGGCCTTCACGCATCCGCTCTGGGCGATGCTGCTGCTGCCGGTGCACGCTGTGTTTGGCAGCTCATTTTGGGAGATGCTGGCGCTGAGTTTTGGCTGCTCGCTGGCGGCGATGCTGGTGGTGGCCCGCCAAATCAAGACGCGCTGGGCTTGGTTGGCCCTGCCCTTGCTGGCGATTTCCTCCAAGGCACTGATCGAATATTGCAGTTCGGGATTGGAGAATCCACTGAGCTTCCTGCTGCTCGCGCTTTTTGTGGCGCAGTGGTGGCGGTGGCAGACCGATCGCGGCTCGGTCCTGAAACTGGCCCTGATCGCAGCCTTGGTGCTGCTCAACCGCATGGACATGCTCCTGCTCATAGGCCCCGCGCTGGGGGTGACGCTCTGGCGGGAGCGGTCGTGGCGCACCCTGGGCATGGTGGCGCTGGGCTTGCTGCCATTTTTGCTGTGGGAACTGTTTGCCACATTCTATTATGGATTCCCATTCCCCAACACCGCCTATGCCAAGCTTGCCACCCGCATTCCCTTTGATCAACTCTTGGAACTCAGCATCGGGTATTACCGTGATTCGCTGCACCGCGACTGGGTGACATTGCCCTTGATCATGCTGGCCTTGGCACTGGGGATGTTGCGGGGCAAGCAATGGCCGTTGGCGTTGGGGATCGTCTTGTACCTGCTCTACATCCTGCGCATCGGCGGGGATTTCATGAGCGGCAGGTTCTTTGCCGCGCCTTTTTTGATGGGGCTCATGATCGTCTGCCACGTGGTGCGTGACGACTGGCGCAAATGGCCGGCCTTGGTGCTGCCTGTATTTGCCTTGGGCCTGCTTTCTCCCACGCCCATGCTCCTCAGCGGGAGGGATTATAGCGTTACCGACTTTGAACTGATCGGCCCCACAGGCGTGGCCGACGAGCGATCTTTTTATTACCAGGAATCGGGACTGCTGGTGGGATTGGACGGTGGAGCGATACCACGCACCATCAAAGCCAATGAGGGGAGGAAATTGCAATCCGGCGGTCCGACCACGCGTCTGGAGTTCGCGATCGGCATGTACAGTTATTTTGCCGGCCCACAGGTGCATGTCATCGACCGCTATGGACTGTCGGATCCGCTGATGTCCAGGATCCCCGCCATCTACTCCTCCCGACCCCGGTCGGGGCATTACAACCGGCGCATTCCCAAGGGGTACTCGGAGTCGGTGTCGACGGGCAAGAACCAGATCACGGACGCCGATCTGGCAGTTGCT
>JANMIM010000129.1:0-7298 GCA_031375795.1 Bacteroidota bacterium | reverse complement strand
CCATGTCCCACAGCTGCAGGTACTTCCCTGGGGTGCTGTACAAATCCGGAAAGCGAGTTCGTAACATCAGGAACAGGGTCAATGTTGGCGGTGCAGGTGCGACTCCTTTGCCGCGTACCGCAAGGCGGTAGAGTCGGAGGTCATGGTGTGCGCTGGGGGCTATAAACGTGTGACCGCTCTGCGGTCAAGCCTTTTGCGCCGTGCGTCGACAAGTCTGCATTTCCGTCATAAGGAATGCTCTGGAGTCGCACATTTGCTAGGGATTGATGGATTTGTCTTGCACCCCTTCCGTCCGGGGACTCAGCACACAGCATCCCAAAGATTTCCCCTGCCAATCCCGTGGCGAATTTGTAATTTCGCAGCGCCGCGCTGGCACTGAAACTCAAAGCTACGGAAGCATGAAGCGCTATCCTTTTATGGTAAAGTCGGTCGAACGCTGGGATGACGACGGCGAATTTGAAGGCATGGTCAAGGGCTCCATCGGCCGCATGGAGATCTCCGCCAAATATGTCCTGTGTCCCACGGAATTGGCCAAGTACCCTCCCGGATCGGTCGAGGAGGTCTTGCTGGAGATCGAGGTCGCCGGCGGCAACATGCAGGTCGTGGACGAGGAGGATCGCTTTCTGGAGCAGGGAGACGGCCACCACTACACGCTGCAAGGCAAGGTGATCGACATGAATGAGCACGCCATGCTCGTGCGTGCCAACATCGACATGGCAGTCGCCATCGACGAGTTCCCGCCCGTGACCGAGCTGGGCCGCGAGGTCGAGGTCGGCGACATGCTTTGGGTCTATGGTGAGATGAACATCGTCTTTGACCCTGATACTTATGAAAATACGTTTTGGGAATGACGCAAAATCGATGACCGATTCCCAGGCTCTCACCGCAACAGTTTTGCCATCCTGGCCTGATCGACGATTTTGAATCCATTCCTCCAGCAAGATGCGCCGCGCCCCAAGACCAAGCTTGCCGACTGGTGGCCGCTGGTGCTGGTGATTGCATTTGCGCTTTTTTGGGCCCGAAGTTTCTATTTCAAGGAAAATCTGCCGCCGTTTGAGGATGCCGCCATGCTGCTGCGCTATGCCCAGCATGTGGCAGATGGCCACGGCATCGTCTGGAACGTCGGGCAGGCTCCGGTGGACGGCGCGACCGACTTTGGGTTCATGATGCTGGTCGCGGGCCTGTCCAAGACGGGATTGGGTGTGGCGGGTGCTGCGCGCATGCTCACATTGCTCGCCCACCTGCTCACGGTTGCGCTTGTGTACCGACTGCACCTGCGCTGGCGTGAGCCTGCGCGGGCCGATCGCATCTGGGGGGCGACCTTGAGCGCGCTCGTGGTCGCTACGGGGCCGGGGCTCAACTATTGCGAGGCGCTGTTTGGGACGCCTGTCTTTGCGCTGGCGGGTTTGGCGACCTTGGGATGCTTCATTCGACTGCACGAGGACGGATATTCGGCCCGCAATGCATTCGGCTTTGCGGCCTTGGGCTTGGCGACGGGCTTGATCAGGCCCGAGGGGGTGGTGATCGTGCTTGCGATGTTGGCTTCATTGCTTTGGCAAATGCCGGCACCGCAACGGGGGCCGCTCCTGAAGGCATTTTTTTTGGTTTTTGGATTGCCGGGCCTGGCCTATTTCACTTGGCATTGGGTGTATTTTGGTTACCCGCTGCCCAACCCGTTTTATGTGAAGGGGGGCGGGACCCTGCACTGGGCGAGCTTGAAGGCCTCGGCCATCGGGCTGCTCAAGATGGGGAATGTGTTGCTGCCGATCTTTTTCCTGGCCCTGCTCAAAAGGGAGCACCACAAGCGCATGGTCGCCTATCTGTTGCCGATCGTCGTGTTTGCCGGCGCTTGGATCTTGATGTCCAATGCGATGAATTTTTCGTTTCGATTCCAATATGTACTCATGCCGATGCTGTGGGTGCTGTGGTGGCCTGCGGTGGAAGCTTTGAGGAATCGTGGCACGGAGGCTGGCGTGTTGGGAAAGGGGCGCACGTCGATGGCTGTGGCGATCACGGTTTTGGTGGTGGGATACCAAGGATATGCATTCGCCTATTTCCCCCGCATCCACCAAGATGGCCGCGCTGAGCTGGGCTTGTTGCTGACAGAATGGAAAGACAAGGGCTACATGATGGCGGTCACCGAGGCCGGCAACCTGCCGTTTTACAGCGAATGGCCGACGATCGACCTCTGGGGCCTCAACGACAGCCACATCGCCCACAGCGGCCGCGTTGACCGCGCCTACTTCGAGGCATTCAAGCCCGCGTTGGTGATGGTCCACGACTACTGGTCGCCGGGCCTCCCCAAGCTGCGGCCCGAGGAGAAGTGGGCCCTCATGACCGATTCGCTGGAATCGTTCATGCGGCAAGACGGCTACGAATTGGTGGCTTGCTGGGGCAGGGAGCCGAGGAATACGCATTTTTATTACCTGCGACCGACCATTCCCGCTGCCGACTACCACCGATTGAAGGACTTGCTGGCCCATTTTCCCTACCGCTGGTACGAAGATGGGCTGGAGGCAGATAATTTCTTGCGGATGGGAGAATGAATTGGGAACTTTGCCCGCTCAAATTGGTTGTAGACGCATGAAGCAGATCGGTAGAATATTGGCAATGATGGTGATGCTGGCCGCTGGGTCGCTGCGGGGGCAGGGCTGCCAGGAAAGTGATTTTTTCTGGCGATTCCCGGGAAAGACACCGACATTCATTGCCTTGCTCACCGACAACTACGAGCATTTGTCCTCCAAGACCTGGTCCTTGTATGCCAAGGGTTTCCCGGTCCAAAATGACAGATCGTTCAACGAGCAGCAGGCCTTTCATTTCCTACAAGCTGGCAACCCCGCCGAGGCCTCCAAGTCCCTTGCCGCCCAAGTCGCAGACATTGAAGCCGACACCATCAGCGACTCCATCCCGAGAGCCTATGGCGCATTGGAATTGGCGGGCATCGCGGCCTTGGCACAAGAGAAGCTGGACCAAGCTGTGCGCCTGCTGAGCCTGGCTGTCGCTCAAGCCGGAGATGGCTACCGCTGCCATGCCCACATGCAGTTGCTGCTCGCACGCTACGTGCAGCAATACGGCATCCAGACCCCGCAGCACGCCCACTTCAACAGCGGATTTTACAATTACCTGCAGGACTCGCTCCACTGGAAGGCGGGCGCACCAGATGCAGATGGGTATGTGCTCGCCCTCAATTCCGTCGTGCAGTGGTACCGATTGGACCCGACGCATTCCGCCTTGTACCTGGAGCTGCTCGGCGATCTTTTGAGCAAGGAGCCCACGCCCTTCAACGCCAATTACCTCTCGTCCCTCGCCTACATGCGGGCGGGTATGTATGCGGGCGGCGCGCAACAGCAGGCTTATGAGCGCAAGGCGCTCTTTGCGCTCGAGGCGCCGCGCCAGAGCGAGCAGCGTTTCAACCTGTACCGGTTCACGCAGCTCAAGAAAGCCTTGCAAGAAGACGTGGATTCAGCGGCAGTGAGGCAGGCGCGCTTCGATGTCCAGGATGCCGCCAGTGATGCCTATGCCCGCTTGCAGGACAAATCGACCGATGACCCGATCAGCGTCGGCTTCTTGCCGACCGACCTCGGTCGCCTGCCCGCGATCCTCGCCAAGAGCAAGTCCCAGATCGAGGCCCACAACGCCGAGGTGAAACGCTACGCCGGCGACGTGGACCTCAAGAAGGAAGTGAAAAAGGACAATCGCTTCAATACATTTGCCCTGTTTCTCATCGCCATCATCATCGGTGCCGCCATCTTTTTTTGGCGCAAGCTGCGGGCAGCGAGCAAAATGTGATCAGTGTCACTTGACCTTTTTGAGCGCATTACCGTATCTTTACTAGAATATGCATCACCAAAACACAAAACACATGAAGATATTCCTTGGCGGCACATGCAACGGCAGTACGTGGCGTGACGAACTGATCCCGCAATTGTCGATGGACTATTTTAATCCCGTGGTTTCTGAATGGACTCCTGAGGCCCAGGACCGGGAATTGTATGAGCGCGAGCATTCCGACATCTGCCTGTATGTACTCACCCCCAGGCTCACCGGCTTCTTTTCCATCGCCGAGGTGGTCGATGACAGCAACAAGCGCCCACAAAGCACCGTCCTTTGTGTGCTACTGGAGGATGAGAACCAGCATTTCACACCCCATCAAATGAAATCCCTCCAGCAAATCGGCAGGATGGTGCGTGAAAATGGCGGATTTTATTGCGAAGGATTGGATGCACTCACCGCGCATTTGCGCGAACGCCAAAAGGTCGCTCTGCCGACGGCTTGAGGTTGAATCGACGAACATTCAGGAGCACTGAGCGCATCTGTGAGATGGGCGTGATGCGTGCTATTTGATCTGCGGCAAATTGGTAAATGCCCTCACGCGCTTGATGAAGTATTGCCAGACGATGCTTTTGGGATAATAGCCTGCTTGTGGCTTGGGCACATGGCCCAGTTCCTTGTAGGTGCGCCGCCTCGCCTTGATCCAGTAGCCAAAGGCAAAAAAGATGGCATAATGGGCCTTGATGATGGCCCAGACGGTTTGGAAGTCCCCGCCCAGCATGGACTTGGCGGCCCAGACGCCATCCAGGCACAACCGGAAATAAAACTTGTACCAAACTTGGCTCGCAGGGAAGTTCTTGAGCAGGCAAGCGATGCTGTTGTGGGCATTGAGATAGGTCTTGCGCGGGCTGGATTTGGGCAGGGTGCCGCCGCCGAGGTGCCACACGACGCTGCGTGGCTCGTACATCACCTTGTACCCATAGTTGTTGGCGCGCCAGCAAAAGTCGATCTCCTCCATGTGCGCAAAAAAGCGGTCCTCAAACAACCCGATGCGGTCGGTCACGCTCTTGCGCACGAGCATGCAGGCCCCCGTGGTCCACATGAGCGGATGCACCTCCTCATATTGCCCGGTGTCTTGCTCGTTGGTGTCAAAGAGGCGGCCGCGGCTGAAGGGGTAGCCCAGCACGTCCAGGTATCCGCCCGCCGCGCCGGCATATTCAAAATGGTCGCGTTGCTGGAAAGAGAGCAATTTGGGTTGCACTGCGGCGATCTGCGGGTCGCTCTCCATCAGCTCCACCAAGGGCTCCAGCCAGCCCGGGCTTAGCTCCACATCATTGTTGAGCAGCACATATAAGGGAGTGTGGACATGGGGCAGGGCCATGTTGTTGCCGGTCGTGAATCCATAGTTCTTGTCGAGGGCCAAGACCTCGACCTGCGGATACTGGGCCGCCATGAAGTCCAGGCTCTCGTCAAAGGAGCCATTGTCCACGACCAGGACCTTCATGTCGGGATAGGTCGAGGCGAGCAATGAAGGTAGGAATTGCTGGAGAAAGTGCTTCCCGTTCCAGTTGAGGATGACAATGGTAACTGCAGGCGACATGTCTTGGGATCAGCGTCCGAGTTTGCTCATGTCCAGCCCCGGGATGTTGGGCATGAAATTGCTGGACACGCGGCCCACTTCCTCGCGTGCCACGTCCTCTGCCGCCTCCATCGCTTTGTTCACGGCGGCGGCGATCAGGTCTTCCATGATTTCCTTGTCCTTGGCGTCCATGATCGCAGGGTCCACGTTGATTTTGAGGATCTTGCGGTTGGCGTTGGCGGTGACCACGACCATGCCGCCCCCCGACTCAGCCGTGATCGTGATGTCGTCCAAGCGTTGGCGAGCGCGTTCCATCTCGGCCTGCATCTCCTTGAGCTTGCCCATCATGTCTAGCGGATTAAACATATCTTTTGATAGTTGGATCTTATTTTTGAACGTCCAAAGATAATGAAAACGAGATGTATTGGGGGTTTGGTGGACGGGTAAATGCAAATTAGAAATGAGAAATGGCTTGGGCGGTGCTTGGAGGTTGCCGGATGAGGTAGCAGGCGTCCAGCGGGTGGGTTGTTTTCCCAGCGCCATCCATTTCCATTGGCTGCGCCGATCCCGATGCGGCATTCTCCCTATTCCATCTTCTCCAATTTTGAGGAAAGGACAGAATCCGCCTGCGGCTTGCGTTTCCACCTGCGGTGAGACCAAAGCCAGTCGCTGGGTTGGCGTCGGATGATCTCCTCGAGCATCTCGACATGCCGGTCGGTGAGCAATTGCACATTCTCCTTGGAAAATGGCAGCAAGTCCTCGTGGGGCACCTTGCGCAGGGTCACGGCATAGTAGCCGCGCCGCTCACGCACGATGTCGAAGTAATACAAGGGCACGCGCATCTTCAGGGAAATCGTCGCGATGCCCAGCTGTGCGGCCGCTGGCTGCCCGAGCAACTGTGAAAAGTAGAGCTTGGGCTGCGGGTTGGGGGCTTGGTCCCCCAAAAAGGCGATGTAGCAAGGCTTTTGCAGGCGGCTCAGGCTCTCACGGTAGGTCTGCTCCATGGTGATCATATCGTTGCCCAGCCGTGTGCGAATGTGGAGCATGAGGCAATCGACCGCGCGCACGCTCTGGGTCTTGTACACGCCGACGGTCGCGAAGGGCAGTTGCAGGCCCATGCCCGCGCCCAGCCATTCCCAGTTGGTGTAATGGGCGAAGATCGCGATGCCACCGCCGCCATGGGCCACCATGGCGGGGATCACCTCTGGATTGGTGTGCCGCACCCGTCGCCGCAATTCGGCAGCCGAGATGCTCATCAGTTTCACGATCTCGACGATCACGTCCCCCAGGTTGCGGTAGAATGCCCTGGCGATGTCCCGCTGCTCGGCGGTGCTTTTCTCAGGAAAGGCCATTGCCAGGTTGGACAGCACGACGCGGCGCCGGTACCCGACGACGCGGTACATCAAAAAAGCCAAAAAGCTGCCCTGTAGGTGCAGCAATGGCATCGGCAGCAGGCTCCACAGGTAGAGCACTGCCTTGAGGGGATAATATGTGATCGGCGGTTTCAGGCAAGGATCCCCATCGTCGGGGCTGCAATCAACGCAAAGTCGCGGCGCCCTGCAAGTGCATCAGCGATTGAAATCGACATTGTCCTTGTCGAGGTTGGCATCGTTCACGTTGCGGTACAGTACAAACTCCCAACGTGGATTGTTGACCTCTCCACGCAGGTCGCTGTGCAGGATCACGAGGTCTGCCGTGGCCTCGTTGGGGTTGTAGAAAATGAACCGCACATTGCTTTGGGTCTTGATCTTGTTGTAGCGCCAGACCTCGTAGGGGTGCTTGGAGTTGTCGCTCGGGTAGCGCTCCACATCGTTGGGGGTGCCATAGGCGAGCAGCACGCGGCCCCGGTCGGTGCGCCAGCCTTCGATGTGCGACGCCTTGTATTGCTGGTTGGCGTAGTCCACGCGGGCCCGGTACTCGTTCCAGGCCTTGATCGGGCTGCCCGAAT
>JANMIM010000109.1:0-7618 GCA_031375795.1 Bacteroidota bacterium | reverse complement strand
GTCCACAGAGCCGCCACCGCTGGTGTTGAGGGTGCGGGTAGCCTGGCGGCTAGCGCTGGCCCAGACGCCGATCACGAAGTCGCCATCCAGGATGTTGGTGGCAGAGGTCACGGGCAGGCCATTTTTTTGCAGCAAAGCGATCGGGATCTGGATCGCGATGGTGTGCGTGTTGTAGTTGGCCAGGCCGTCGCGCACCTTGTTGCCATTGGCTTGACGTGGGGCATCGCCCAGGTCAAAAATGGCACCCAAGTCCACAAAAAACGGATCGTCGATCGGCCCGCAGAAAACCTTCTCACCTGCGCCGGTGGTCTGGATCGCTGCGGTCATCAGGGCACCATAGTTGGCGGCACCGAGGCCGACAGTACCGTTCTCGATCGAGCGTGGGCCGATGTTGGGTGGAGGCACGATGCCGCCGGAAATCACGGGCACAAACGTCACGCCACCGTCGGTGCTCTTCTCCATCGTGTAGGTCGTCTTCAGGTTTTGCTGCCCGAGGCGGATGTTGAAGAACGTCGTGGGATCCTGATTGACGCGTGTAAACATGAAGCGGTAAATGATCTCATCGCCTGCAATGCTGGCATTGTTGTCGATGTGGATCTCGTAACGGATGTTTTCGCCGAAGCTGTGGTAGTTGGGTCCGCCAAACGGAGCCTCGCCGGGGATGTAGTTGGCGATGATGGTCACCGTGTTGGTGTCGTCTGGGCTACGAAACACATACAAGTCTGTGTTGTCGGCCTGGGGGTCGTTGGCGATCAGCGGGGCTTCCCGGTGGCTGGACGCCCAGCCGATGTAGGGAATCGCCGCCGTGGCCGCCACAAGCAGGCCTCGGCGCAACAACGTGCTCCAAGGCGCAAATCTTTCTGTCGAACTGCGTTTTTTCATTGAAATTATTTTAGTGAACCGTTGAATTGATCATGTGATCGGCGAGACTTACGGTGGAGATGGGGGGATTGGATCACTTGGGTAGGAGATTTTCCTGTGTGGGTTGATTTTGATTAGCTACCCCAGGGTGGGTTGCCCGTAAGGAGGTCCATAGGTTTTCGATGGGCTTCCTGTAAGCGTCGCGCAGTATGTTCACACAGCGCAGCTTGTGGGCCGACGAACGGTATTGGCCCTCCGACGATGATTTAGCACATCCAACTCTTGTCTCAGCAAGCGTGTGCGTTGGTTCCGAATGTGGTTTTGGGAAGGGCTGACGAACCTGTGCCGAATTTTTCCTACGATTCTTTAGCCGCGGGAATCAGGTGCAAGCACCGTGCGCTGCACGATAAAAATGCAAGGTTCATCACCGGTCACATGCGCGGAATGCGGTGTGTACAAGGGGATGTTGTACTGGTCGCCGGGGCCGAAGTGATGGACTTCACCGCCGACGATAAAATCGCAGGCCCCTTGCACGAGCATCACGCGCTCGAGCTCCGTGCAGTGCACTTCCTCGGGAATGCTGGAGCACATTTTTGCCAAGAAAGAAAACGTGTCCTCCGATGCCCCGATGGGCAGGCACTCAAAATCGGCTGTATTGTCGGCCAAGGTGACCATGGCCTCCGACATCCAAGGCATGAAGTCGTCGATCTTGGAATGCGCGTTGATGTAGGGCGGGAATTCTCGCCCTACGGCGTCATCCAGGATTTCCGGCCTCCCGAAGAGCTTTGATTTGGCAGAGGTGGGTGGCTGGCGTTTGATCGTTTGCAGATCGGCAGTCAATGCCACGCGCAGGTCCTCGAGGCTTGCGGCAAATGCTGGGTGGGCCACCGCATATTGCTCCATCTCGCGCGCCGCCGTGCCCGACAACTCGCCCAGCAGGTAGGCGATCACTTGGTCCTCGTCGGGATGTAGGGGCGTGGTTTTCATGGGAATTATGCGGCGACTTGTTGCACGATGAGTTTGCAAGGAATCTCGGAGGTCACGACGACCGTATGGGTCTTGAATTTGGGCACACTGAAGTAGTCGCCAGCTTGGAGGTATCTTTTTCCATCTTCCATTTCCACATAGCAGCTGCCCTCCAATACCAGGAACCGCTCGATGTCAAACAAGTGGGTTTCCTCCTCCAATCCATCGCGCACCACCACAAACAAGGTAAGCTTGTCCTCGTCGGCCTCCAGTGGGATGGCATTCAGGTTCAGGCTGGGATCGATCGTAGCGGGGTCGACCTGATCGAGCCAACTCGCGAAGTCTGCAGGCTTGGAATGCGGGCCCAGCATCGGCATCACAAGTGACCAACCATCTGCGGGCATGTCTGCGATATCCATGAAATTTTCAAAGCGTGCCTTGCAGGCCATGGGAGCTGGGGTCGCTGCGTCCATGACCAAGGCGGCATCGAGGTCGCGCAAGGCATTCAGCTCCTGGGCGACCTCTGGGAAATAGGCGGCTGCCATCTCGACCTCCCGTTGCTCGTCGGCGTTGCATTCACCCAATACATAGTCATACAACTGTGTGGAAGCGATCAATTCCTGTGGATCGATTTCTTTGGCACGCTCGATCAGGCTGGCAAGCATGCCCCGCTTGATCTCCTCCATGGCGATGCTCACTTGCGGGTGCGCCATGGCCATGATCTCAATCTCTTGGCGCTCGTGCAGCTCCAATGTGCCTCTGTTATAGGCTTCCAGCTTGCCTGAGGCGATCAGGTGAGCTGGATCCACTTGCTTGGCCATGGAGATGAGTTGCGTCATCATTTGGTTCTTGGCGGCTATGAGGGCCTTTCGCACCTCGTCATCGTTTTTTGCCACGTTAAATATTTCCTCATGTTCAGTGGGGCTGAGCGTGCCTGCAACAAATTGCATGATCTTGCCGGCTTGGATCCATTGATTCAGGCGGTTCATAGCATTTTCCCCCTCAATTGGTTCATGGCCAGGCGCACACGGGATTTGACGGTTCCCAGGGGAATGCCAAACTCCTCGGCCACCTCCTGTTGCGTGTAGCCCTTGTAATACAATAGTTCAATGACAAACCGCTGCTCTGTCGGCAGGGCGTCGACCAATTCCCGAACACCGATGTGGTCGATCTCCAAGACTGAAGAGGGCCCCTTGGTTGCAAAGGCCTGCTCTTGGAGGCTGCTGGTCAGCTCAGTCTTGCGGCTGGTATTGGCACGCAGTTTGTCGATGGCGATGTTGCGCGCCACGTTGAGCATCCATGTAAACAGTCTTCCCTTGGAGGCGTCGTAGGTATGGATCTTTTGCCAAATGCGCACGAAAGCGTCTTGCAGGGCATCCTCTGCCTGGGCCTCGTCGCGCAACACCTTCAACACCAGCCCGTAGATCGCCGCTGAATAGTCGTCATACAACTGCTCAAAGGCCCTGCGGTCGCGCTGCAACAGCAGGTTGATCATTTCTTCCTGCGACACTTGAGACAATTGCTTTTCCAATTCCAGCTTTTTCAACCGTTGAACATCAAGGGCAAAAATAGCAAATTCCAAAGAACCAATTTCATGGGCGCTCACGTTGTCAGCCGCGTGCGGCTTGTTGGTGGCCTGGTCAGACCTGTTGGATGGATACTGGCGCTTCATCGGAGTCAGAAATTGTAGGAAAGCGAAGCCTTGAGGGAAATTGGGGTACCTGGGGTGTAATGGATTTCGGTCACAGGGCTGGGCTCGTCTTGCAAGCGTGATGTCGTGGCAAATTGCGCTTCCTTCCAAGCGACGTTGAGCAGGTTCTGACCCGACAGGCCTATCCTGAACCGACTGCGAAACGTATAAGTGACGGAGCCATCGATGAGGCCATAGCCTTTGGCGATGAGTTCCGCAGCTTCGTCTGCCGCCCGGTCGCCCAGGAATCGGTAGCGCAGACTGGCGCGCCAGCCAGAGGGCAGCTCTGCCGTGAGGCCACCAGTGCTGGTGATCCACGGCGCAAGCGGAATGTACTCCTGCCCGCCCGTCTCAGTGATGCCACGTGCATGGGCCACGTTCAAGTCCACATCCGCCGACAGCCAGCGCACCACCTGCCAGCGTGCACTCATGTCCACGCCCACACGGCGACTGCGGCCGCTCGGCTCCACGATGCCCGCGTCGCCCACGTAGACAAACTCCTGCTGCATCGCCAGCCCCCAGACCGCCACCTGCACCAGCACATGGTCGGTCGGCTTGAACAGCGCGCCGATGTCGCTACCCAGCGCACGTGGCAAGATCTTGCGTCCATCGGGTCCCAACACCACGCGGGTATCGTTGCTGTGAAAGCCCGAGCCGGCCTTCACAAAAAGTTGCAAATGCGAATTCACATAATAGTCGAGCGTGAGCTTGGGATTCAGGATCGCCTTCTGGGCCTGCCGCCTCGTGATGGCGGTCTCCAGGTGGTCATCATATCCAAAACGGAGGTAGTCGGCACGTAGCGCGCCTCCCACTTGCAGTCGCTGGCTCGGCGACCACAGCCCATGGACATAGGCAAATGCATTTTGCTCATGCACTGCGCCGTCTTGCAAGCTGCTCAGCACCTGGCGTTGCTGTGCATGGTACAAGCCGATGCTGCCGACTTCGTCGAGGCGCATGCCGACCCCAGCCTCGCGGTAAAGCGGTTTCCCGAGCAGGCTGCCCGTCTTGCCGAGCGAGCTTTGGTACCCAGCGAGCAGGCGCTGCTCGCGCTGCCTGATCTGGTCGCCGCGGAGGCTGTCGCTTGCCCAAAAAGTGAAGTTGGAATACAGGTCAAATGCATAGAGGCTGCCATAGAGCTGTTGCTGCCAGGTCCAGCCATGGCGCAGGTCGCTGCGCAGGTGCAAGTTCACATTGCTGCGGCGGGTATGCCCTCCCTCGGTGGGGTCTATGCTTCCCCATCGGGAAATGAGCCCTTGGTCCACGGCGCGCTCGGGAATCTGCCCGCTGGCATTCCACTGGCTGCGAAAGTCTGAAACGGTCGCCGTGAGCAGGCTGCGGCGGCCGATGAGCTTGCGGTATTTGGCAAAGATATTCAGGCGGTGCAGGTTTTGCGGGGAATCAAAATAGCCCTTGGAATACAGGTATTCTCCCGCGATCCAGGCATCTGCGGGTTGGTTCGCCTTGCTGGATCCGTTCAGCTTGAGCATGGCGAGTGCACGGTAGTTGCCATACATGCCGCCCTCGACCTTGACGAGGTTTTCATCCAGCGCATTGCGGGTCTGGAAATCGATGGCCCCGGCCGTGGCGAAGTTGCCCGACTTGGCGGTATAGGGTCCTTTGTCGATCGCCAATCGTTCCACGGTTTCGGGGATCAGGAAGTGCAGGTCGGCATAGCCCTGGCCGTGGGCATGGGAGACCATGTTCACGGGCATGCCGTCGGCGCTCAGTGCCAGGTCGGTGCCGTGGTCGATGTCGAAGCCGCGCATGAAGATCTGCTCGGCCTTGCCGCCACCCGCATGCTGTGCAACAAAGATGCCCGGCACAGTGCGCAGCAATTCCTGCGAATTGCTCACCGGCCGCAGCTGTAGGTCGAGCCGGTTGATGAGCGTGGGTCCTTGTGGTTTGCCCGATTCGATTTGCAGTCCTGCGATCTCCAGGCGGTTTTCTTGAAGGTGTGCCTCGACCGCCAGCATCCTGTTTGTATGGACCTCGACCTCCAACGTATCCGACTGGTAGCCGAGGTAGCTGGCCACGAGCCTTTGTGGGCCGGCGGGCAGATCCAAGATCGTGACGACGCCAAATGTATCGGCCACCGATCCGCGGTCTGCACCCAGCAGCCGCACGGTTGCACCCGGCATGCCATGGAGATCATCAGCATCCATGACCACGCAGCGCACCTGCCCGGCATGAGGGGATTGCTGCCCCAAAACGGCCAGCGGGATCATTCCCAACAAACACCACAAAATCGTTCTTAATGCCATGAACCGGAGTATCATACCTGTGTTGACGATTGAATTGCCTTACCTACGAATGAGAATCCGTTTTGGATCACAGGCGGTTTGGCAATGGCTGGAGGGGGGGCAATGCTCGGCAGGGCCAAGATGTTTCACCACCTGGCATTCAAGATAATTGCTTACTTTGGCAATCAAAATCGATGTCTCATGAACTGGATGCGAAAATTTTTCATTCCCCTGATTCTGCTTCTCTGTGCCGCACCCGCGTATGCCGATATCGCCACCGAGGGTGAGCACGACGTTTATATCGAGCTCATCAATGGGTCCGACTTCCCGAGCTACAAGTTCTACATCAAAAGCCAGTCCTATTATTACGAGATGGGATACCAGCCGGGTGCTGTAACCACTGTGTACCTGGAAAAGGGAAAACATATTTCCACCGGTGACCGTGGATCTTCCTCCCTGCTGTATGCTGAGGGCAAGGGCATGACCTACGAATCGAAGGCCCAGGTCGGGGGAGCCACCATCGACCGCACCCCAGGGCTGAACTACTTGCTGGATCGCATCAAGGTCGTGCGACTCAAGAACAAGGAAATCAAGTTTGTGGTCGTCGAGCGCCAGTTGATCGGCGAGGACGGCAAGGTGATCCGCACGGTGCAAAAAGGGGCTGTGGGATCGACCGGGACGCAGCAAATCATCATGTGGGTGCTGCCCGTGGTCTGCATGCTGGGCCTGTTGCTGTTTTTTGCCTTTCGCCGCAGAGCTACGCCCGCCTAGCGCATGCTGGCAGTTTACCTCGCGCTCACAATTCTCCTGGAATTGCCTTTTTTCCTGCTGTTTTGGCACAAAGAGGGCTGGTGGCAGGCCATCCTGTTTTGCATTCTCCTCAACGGCTTCACCAATCCCCTCATCAACCTCGCGATCATCGAGCTGGATTGGAACGTCTACTTGCTGGAGGTGGCAGTGCTCGTCACAGAGATGTTGGCGGCAATGCTCATCTTCCGGGCACGGTTCACCAAGGCGCTCCTGTTTTCATTTTGTGCAAATGCATTCAGCTACAGCATGGGGCTGGTGATGTTTGCATTGGGATGGTTGAAGTAGCGGTGCCTAGATGAATCAATGGCCTCCCTACGAAGCAGGTTCATTGATCGCCTTGGCCTGTTGTCGCCGCAGCAACACAAAAAATCCCAGCATCCCGATCAAGCCAAATGCCAGATAAAACACCGTTTGCACGGCGTGGTTGAGCGTGGCGAGGCTGATGCCTTCGAGGTAGGTGTAGCCGAGGGCGAGCAGGAGGTTGGAGATGAGGTAATGGTAGGCCCCCATCGCGCCGGCGGGCAGGGGCAGGGTGCGGGCAAGGCTCCCGAAGACAAAGGCGTAGAAGGCAAGGGAAAAGACTTCGGCCCCGCCGATGTCCAAGGCTAGGAGGGTGCAAAGCGGCGCGGCATAGTAGCTGAGCCAAATCAAGACGGTGTGCAGGGCAAATTCCCAACGGCGCTGCGTGCGCGCAGCGCTCCACATGCCCTGCCACAGCTCGGCGGCCCAGCCGCCGATGCGTGCACGCCACGGCCGGGGCTGCGCAGGCTTGCCCCGCCAGACCAGCCAACCCAAGGCCACCATGCCGAGCGCTGCCGCGCACAGCACCAAGGCCAGCCTCCAGCTCAGCAGGCTCTGCAAGGGCGCCGCGATGCGCGCCGCCCAGAAGCCCATGATCCGCTCCCCGGCGGCGACAAAGGTCACCGCCACGAGCATGCCAAACGTGAGCAGGTCCACGACCCGCTCAGCCACCACCGTGCCGCCCAGGGCGAGCAGTGGCGCCTTGCTCAGGCGCATGAGGCTCGCACAGCGCCCCAGCTCGCCGATGCGC
>JANMIM010000073.1:0-2991 GCA_031375795.1 Bacteroidota bacterium | reverse complement strand
GGTCGTGCCGCCATTGGTACTGTAATAGACCTCGCCATAGATATCGGTGCCGCCGGCGCAATTCCACCAAAACTTGAGGGACACGTTTTGGAATCCGACGGTATTGATGGCGGCATTGGTCTTGCAAATATTGGTGGAGTTGAAGATGCAGAGCCCATCCGCCGCCGCGAATGAACTGCAAAAGATACCATCGGCCTGCCCGTAGATGCTCATCGTGTGCAGGTAATGGCTCGTGGTGTTGGCGTGGAAGGTCTGCGTGGGCGTGTTGGCGATGGTGTAGGTAAATGGAAATCCCAAACAGATCAAGGAGCCGGTGCCACCTGTGTAGGCATTGTTGATCACCCAAAAATTGGGGGTGTTGGTGCCGCCGAGGTCGGTCGTGTTGAGTGTGAAAGATCCGCCTCCGGATTGGAAATCCTCTGAATACAAGATGGTTTGGGACCATAGAGCATTGTGAAACAGGACCGCGGTCGCCAGCAACAAGAACAATTGAATTTTCGTTTTTCCTTCCATGATAGTGTGAAACCTCCTTTTTCTACCGACTGATTGATTACCTGAAACGCGCCCAGCCAACTTGCAACGTCGGGGGATCATGTGAAGATAACAATTCGACTGGATAAGAAAAATTTTGGATCGTCCAGGAGCGGAGGGATGCTTTGGCAATTTAATCCCCATCGTTCGCATGCCCGTTTCCCTTCGACGCATCAAAAATGCGCCCATGCACTACTGCACCATCAACTTTTGTGTCCAGCTTCCATCGCCAGATTGCATCCGCAGCAAATAGACCCCGTGTGCCAAATGCCCGCAATTTAACACTCCGCGATTGCCCTCGCGTTCCCAGACGAGGTCTTCCATTTGCACTCCAAGTGCATTGTAGAGTACCACGTGATCGATCGGCATGTGAGATTCGAAATAAACGCGTTCGCCGACCACAGGATTGGGCCAAACCTTGGGCGCGGCCATATTGCGCTCCAAGATCCCGACGGTCATCGTGTCGACGACATTGCTGAAGCAGCCCGTATTGCCATTCGACAAATTGGTCGCGAGTGCGCTCACATGCAGGGGCATGGATGCGCCTGCGGGCCATGCGATGAGGCCATTGCCTTGGTTGTCGAGCAGGATGGTGTCTGCTCCGAGCGGAAATTCGCCCTCCCCGAAGCCGCTGAGATCGGGCGTGGTATTGGCAAAAAACTCGATGCGGTAGGCGGTATTGGGCTGGGCTGCGAGAGCGCCATAAACCGTAAATGGGGCATGCGGGGAAATATGCGACAATTGCGGAACGGGCAAGCGACAGGTCAAGTTAGCCGTTGGAAAGCTGCCATTGGCCATGATGCCCTGCCAGCCGTTGTCGTGGATGGAGTTTTCGAGAAACTGTATGTCTTCGAAATAATGGCCAAAATCAGGGAGGAAATCGTCTCCATCAGATAGCCTGATGCCACTTTTTCCATTGTTGTAAATGTGGTTGCGCAGGAGATGGATGCCTTGAAAAATTGCGTTTGTATCCAACAGTCCGCTCACGTAATTGTTGCTGATGACAATGCCATCTGACTGGTTGTCATGGATTTCATTGTCTGAAATCGTCATGTTTTCGATCCTCGGGGCTCGATAGGGAATCAACCCGTAGATGCCGATGCCATCGCCATTGCAGTGCGCGATGTGATTGTGCGTAATGGAGATGTCACGCATCCGACTCGGTTCTACTCCGCTGCCGTTGTGCCTGAAGACAAATGCGGAGGTGACACTGTCGACCGTATTGCTGTCGATGACCACATGTGAAAGATCAAGCCAATTTCCGGGCTGCATTTCAAACGAAAGCGCAATACCGCTCTGCCCTGAGAAGACATTGTGTCGGAAGTAGACATTTCGCACGGTATCGGTGAATGAACCCGTCGTGCTGATCATGAAACTCAGGCCATTGACAGGGATTGTTGCGCTGGTGTTGTCCAATTGATTGTCTTCCACCCAAACGCCGTCGACGGTACACCCATAATCCAATTGAATATCTGCCAACGAAATGGGATAAAATGAGGAGACGGGGCATTGGGTCGTATTGTGCCGAAAATAGACCGAATCCATGGACGCGCCAGTTTCGAGGTAAACTTGAAGCAATTGCGATTGGCATTGCAAAACATTGTTCGAAAAGTTGACCTGGCGGGATTGTTCGTTGCTTAACCGCAATCCAAGGGCATCTTCGAAGATATTGTGGTGAAAAGACAAGTCCCTGATGCTTGGAATGGACCCGGGTGGACTCCAGAATGCGCCACCGACGTAGGTTTGCCAGTGAATGCCCTGCACCTCGAGGCCTGATGAGTTCAATTCGATCCAAGGATTCTGGGTAGAGCCTTGAATGACTATCTGCAAATTGGGGAAAACGGTTCCCGCTTGCGACAAGCCATCGATCAGCAAGGGGTCGGCAATCACATTGATCGGCAGCGTCGTGCTGTCTGGGTGAATAACAAATGGACCTACGCCCACAAACGCAAACTGAATCGTGTCGCGCCCCGGCAGTGCATTCGCAGCCGTCAATGCGGTTCTGAAGGAGCCTGTACCCTGACTATGCGTCACGTTCACCACAAAGATGGCGGCGGGCAAGGAACGATAAAATAGCAAGCAAAGCAGCAATCCAAGAAAGCAAAGTTTTCTCATACGAGCATCAAAATGAGAAATTTCCTCGATTTGTCAAAAAAAATATGCTTATCCGTTACTTTGCCAGTAGGCAAAATTCCTTGTCATTTCGACCGAAGTCTTGGTGCATTTGCAAGGCTCCAAAGGAGCCGCAGCAAATTCACCAAGACGTAGCGGAGAAATCTTGCGTGTCAGAAACACATTACGAAACACCCTGCGCTGAACCATAGCACTGACCAACGGCGCTGAACGATAAGGCTGACCCAAACCGCAAGATTTCTCCGCTGCGTGGTCTCGTCGCTTCGCTCCCTCGACCACTTCGGTCGAAATGACATTCGGTTTTTCCATACTACTGGCAATCATCCC
>JANMIM010000068.1:0-5958 GCA_031375795.1 Bacteroidota bacterium | reverse complement strand
ACCTGCGCAAGGTCGCCACCGAGATGGGCATTCAAATCGGTCAGGTTGTCAAGAAGCCAATCCAGGGACTGGTCAATTACCACCTCAATTTTACGCTTGCCAAGGTGAATTGAGGGACGACTCGGGGAATCTGGTTTCGTTTTTCCCTCCAAACCGCTTACTTTTCGGCATGAGCCAAGATATTCGTTCACACCGCAGGAAGAGCCAAGGCTTGGGATCGATCACTTCCGTAGTCGAAGCAGCGCAGGGCTTTGCGATCACCACCCAAAATGGCTGGATACGCATCGCAGTCTGGGAGACCGGCATGGTTCGCATCATCGCTGGTTTGGGACCATTGGCGATGGTCGATGATTTTTCCTATGCCGTTGTTGGTCACGCTTCCCACGTCAATGTCCAGCTACACGAGGCCACCGATCGGTGGGTTTTGCGCACAGCGAGCTTGCAGGTGGAGGTCATCAAAAATCCCTTGTTGATTCGCTTGCTGGATTTGGAGGGGAATGTGATCCAGGAGGATGATGTATTGGGAATCAGTTGGTTGGGGCAGGAAGCTACGACCTACAAGCGCTTGCAACCCAACGAGCGCTTCCTGGGTCTCGGCGAAAAGACCGGTCCGCTCGACAAGCGCGGCCGCGCCTATGTGAACTGGAACACCGACCATTTTGGATACGGACCCGAATCCGACCCGCTTTACGCCTCGATTCCGTTTTTCATCGGCGTTCATGCCCACGGCGCCTACGGCTTTTTCCTCGACAATTCCTACAAAACCACATTCAACTTTGGGGCGTCGAGCGACCGATTTGCTTGGTATGCTGTGGACGACGGACAAATGGACTATTTCCTGATCCATTACCCGACTGTGCCGCAGATTCTCAGTGCCTACGGTCGGCTCACTGGCTTCATGCCGCTGCCTCCCAAGTGGGCATTGGGATTTCAGCAATGCAGGTACAGCTACTATCCTGATGCCGAGGTCCTCCGCATCGCGCAGACCTTTCGGGAGAAGCAGATCCCTGCCGATGTGATCTACCTCGACATCCATTACATGGATGCCTTCAAGGTATTTACCTGGCACAAGAGTTATTTTCCCGATCCCAAGCGGCTCTGCACGCAATTGGCTGAGCTGGGTTTCAAGGTCGTGCTCATCGTCGATCCAGGCATCAAGGTCGAGCCGGGTTATGCTGCCTACGACACAGGGCTTGCAGGCGACCACTTTGCGAAATTGCCGGATGGCGAACCATACAAGGGTCAGGTTTGGCCGGGATGGAGCCATTTCCCCGACTTCACATCCGCCGAGACCCGTGCTTGGTGGGGTGCTCAACTTGCGGCCTACACCGATGCAGGCATCGAGGGATTCTGGAACGACATGAATGAGCCCGCAGCTTGGGGGCAACACCTCCCCAACGCAATCGAATTTGATTTTGAAGGCCACGGAAGCAGTTTCAAGGAGGCCCGCAACGTCTATGGGATGGAGATGGCACGCGCAACCCTCGAGGGGGCCGAACGCCTGCTCCCCGGGCGCCGCATCTTCAACCTCACCCGTGCAGGATTTGCAGGGATACAGCGCTATGCCGCAGTCTGGACGGGCGACAACACTGCGAGCGAGGCCCACATGCTTGCAGGTCAGCGACTTGTGACCAGCCTGGGACTCTCGGGCGTAGCATTTTCAGGTTATGACATCGGCGGATTTGTCGGCGAGCCAAGCCCTGCACTGTATGCTCGGTGGATGGCATTGGGGGCTTTTACGCCATTTTTCAGGGCGCACAGCATGATCAATTCCCGCGATGCGGAGCCTTGGTCGTTTGGGGAAGAGGTCGAGGACATCGCCCGCAACTACATCCGGCTGCGCTATCGCCTCATGCCCTACCTCTACAGTGCATTTCGGGAGGCGTCGACGACGGGAATCCCAATCGCCCGCAGCCTTGCCATCGATTGGCCACAAGACCCCAAGGTCTACCAATCGCCGTACGACAACAGTTTCCTTTTTGGACCAGCCATATTGGTGGTGCCGGTGGAGTCCCATCATAGCCTCTCCAAGATTTATTTGCCGGCAGGCGAATGGTTTGATGCCTTTGAGGACCGGCACTTCCCAGGTGGGGAGCACATCGTTGCACTCAGCCCCGAGCGCCTGCCACTGTTTGTGAAGGCCGGAGCCGTGATCGCGATGCAAAGTCCCGTGCAGACGACCGCAGCGCCACACTCGGGTGTGCTACACCTGCATGTGTATGCAGGTGGGACCGACTATGTCACCGAGTGGTATGACGACGATGGCGCCACCCAGGCACACGAGCGCGGCGTGTATGCACGCCGCACGGTCATGCATCATGCAGCCGAGCGCAGGCTGCTCATCGGCGCGCAGGAGGGGAGCTATGCCTCTGCCTTTGGGCGGATCAGACTGCATTTTCATGGAAATAAGCGCCTCGAAAGCGTCATCGTGAATGGCAACAAGATGTCTGTCGGTCATGAGGAATTCAGGCTCGTGGAGCCCGTCTCACGTTTTGATCCTTTCATGCCAGCTGTCTCAGAGGCGGTGGCAGTTGCAGACCTGCCCTTTGCGGAAATTGAATTCCTGGCATCGGCGATTGAGGTCAAGTACTGAGGATCGGAACCGACTTTTTTCGGCCCAATATTTGTGAAGGCATAAAGGGCAAATTTTTTGTATTTTGCCTCAGTATCTCTTTGTACAATTTGCAGCTATGATTGCCTACGCCCGATTCCTCATTTTCATCTGTTTGCTCGGCCTCTCCATTTCTGTGTCGGCCCAAAATGGTTCCTATGGCGCCTATGAGGACATTCAGTTCTATTTCCATGCCTTTGAGGATGGTGAATTCAAGCAACTGGAGGCACTCAAGGTGCGTGAGTTTCAGGTGGGGCGCAACTACATCGCCTACGTGAACAACCAGGGGCAATTCAAGCTCTATGAAAAGGGCTACTGCAAGACGCTTTCTGAGAATACACCCGAGTTCTTCACGGTGACCGACCACTTCTTGATCTTTGGGATGGGCGGCAGCCTGTACATTTACGAAGACCGCCGCTCCCAGCAGGTGGCTAGCTTCGTGAAGGAATATGTGGGCGGCGATAGCATCGTGGCCTTCAATAACCTGAACAACAACTTTGTAGCCTATTACCGTGGGCGCTCCCGCACCTTGGAGGTCTTCAACGTTACCGGCCTGAAGGGTGGGAAAAACGTATTGGCCTACCTCGACAACCTGGAGCAATTTCAAGCCTACATGTTTGGCCAGAAGACGATGCTCGATGCCAATCCGCCCAAGGAATACAAGCTGGGCCGCAACACGATCGCCTACGTGGACTTCTATGGCCGATTCAAGATCTTCCACAAAGGCAATCTCATCGAGGCCGATCCATTTGCACCCCGAGAGTGGGAGGTAGGCGACGACTTGGTGGCCTTCATCAACCGTAACGGGCAGTTCATGGTCTTTGACGACGGCATCATCACCGAGATCGAGAGCCAGCCGCCGACAAAGTGGGCCCTCACAGATGCCATCATCGCCTACGTGCTGCCCAGCCGGCAGTTCAAGGCCTACAACCACGGGCAGACCTATGATCTGGAGTCCTATGAACCCGAAAACTTCGCGATCGACAACGAGGTACTCGTGTGGCCCGATTACATGAATTACCTCAAGGCGCTCGATCACGGCGAGATTGTGAAGGCCAGCAACCGTATCCAAAAGGGCTACTCGCTTTGGATCGACGTGATTGCATCCGACGTCACCAAGGGGCAGCCACAGTTTTATTACAAGGGGAAATACTACTGATCGCCCGCTGCGGACAAAATTTCCTTCAAAATCGCAATTATCCACATCCTGTATTTGCATGCTTCTATGAAGATTGCGTAATTCCGTTGCGATTTTGAGAAAGACAAATGCATACACTCTACACAAGGATCAAGTTGCTTCAACTGAGGTGCCACGATCGGCCAGACGGTTGGACCAACAGCGAGCCTTATCTATGGAATATTTTTTTCAAGATAGACGGCACCTGCATCAAGCTCAACAATGAGTTCAAGCTGGAGGGGCGGCCGGTCTATCATTTTTCCAAGGGGAGCCAGGGCAATCTGAACGCCCGAAACATCGCCAGTGGTGAGTCTGCGCAAATCCCGGAGGACGTGGGCGAATGGAAGACCATGCTAGTGCCGATCATCGTGCCCTATTTTGAAGCCAAGGTGTCGGGTGTGATGGGCGTGGTGTCGGTGCTGATCGAGCAAAATCTGGTCTCGAGTTCGGGAGCAGAGGCGGGACACGAGGCCTTTAACAAATATGTCATGGAGGCCCTCGACACGGTGATCCAGCAATTTGATCCTCGCAAGGTGAACCTGGACGATGTGGACGGCTCGATCAAGACTTATTTCGACAGTCAGGTGCGCAAATACACCGAAAACATCAGCACGATGGTGTCGCAGGCGATCGCTGGCAAACAAAACATCGTCCAAAACTTCCTGTCACTGCTCAAGAAGGACGCTGTCATCGGGCACCGCATCTGGGATTTTTCCTCGCAGATGATTCAGGAGAGCAACGGTGAACTGAGCTTCCACCATCGCTTTGATACGCAGAGATATGGCGACTGGGAGCTCAAGGGCAAGGTATTTGTGCAAATGGATTCCGATGAGGTCAATGCCCTCAAGCGCAAGCGCTCGCGCGAGGAGGAGGAATAATTGATTTTTTTGCTGATGGAGTAGGGGAGTCAAGTCACTTGGCAATGCCTAATGTGTTTCCTTGCGATAGCCAACCCCCAATTTTCATCTCCAGGCGCAGTCTTCCGCCAAGCCAGAGGCTGTAACAAAAAAAAACAGTCTGCCAAGGGGCAGACTGCTATATCAATCGTCGTTCAAAACAAGCTTTTCAGTTCGTATTGTACATTTCCTCCAGCAAATCGAGGTCTTCCTCTCCATCCAGATCGGAATCAAACTCATCGAGATCGTCCATCACTGCCATCCACTGTTCCGATGGCTCCTCCCACCAGTTGGATTCGGTTTCCGACAAGTCGGATTCCTCGTCCCAAGACAAGTCCTCGTCCACAGCGACTTCATTTTCGATCAAGAGTTCTTGGTCGTCGGCGGCTTCGTCTTCTCCACGCATCGTGCCGTACTCCTGATTTCCGTCTTCGACATTTGTGATCGATTGGTCATGTTCCTCGGCCACGAGATCGGGGTTTTCCCAAGCAACATCAGACCAGCCATCGGCAATTTCATCGGGCTGCGGTACGTCGCCCATATCAAATCGCGCAGTTTCGGTAGGATCGGTAAAATTGGCATCCAAGTCGTCTGCTTCAGACTCGACCCAGATGTCCTCTTCCCACTCCTCGTCAAATCCCTCAACAACATCGATCTCAAACCCAGCATCTTCGATTTCCTCGACGATCAGTTGGTTTTCGACCGACCTTTGAGCTGCTTCAAATCTAGCTTCCTCATTGGCACCGCGGCTCGAACTTGCAAGCCCGGGCTGGGCTAGGGTCATGCCACAAAGACCAGAGGTCAGAATTAGCAACAACAATTTTCTCATCTTGATAGAGCAATTAGGGAGTACTAAGTTATCAAAGAATTCGAGAATAAAAAAAATAATCTAGAAGAAAATCAGAATACGGTATCCTTATCTAACAAAAATCAACTTCAAAGAATTCATTGCTGATAATACGTCAGGCATTTGGCTTTGTTGGAAATTCTACATGGCATCTCCGTTTGCTTCGACCAATTGTCCTTTTTGGGTGATGAATAGGCCAATTTTTGCGACCGATGCAATGACTCATTTGCGATGCAAATGCCCCTCTTGCCACTCGGGAGGGGCATCACTGCCCGATCAAATCCTTCAGAACCCCAAAACTGATTTTTTTCATTCCTCAAAAAAAAAATGAAATGAGCTTGGTGCAAAATCATAGGCGAATCCTCGTGATTGCTGACAATCCCACAATTTGCCGACCAAAGCGCCTGGCCGACCTTTTTGGCAGAGT
>JANMIM010000049.1:0-3416 GCA_031375795.1 Bacteroidota bacterium | reverse complement strand
CAACGCTTCGATGGTCTCAGGCGCGTCCTCCAACCCCACGGTCGATGGCAATGACTTGCTCATCGTGCGTGGCGTCAACTCCGGCAAGGGCATCGAATCCGTGCGCACCCGTCGCCCCATGAGCGTCATCACCGTGAGGATGAACAGCTACGGACTCAAGGAAAATGCCAAATCCGCAGTCATCGAGGCCTTTGCCTTCCAAAGCCAAGCCTCTGATTTTGGCGCGAAGTCGGTCGAGGTCGTGAAAATCGCCAACAAGATCAGCATCACGGAGGCCGACGTCGTCCTGAGTGGTGGCCGTGGCTTCAAAGGCCCCGAAAACTGGCACTTGCTGGAGAATATCGCCACCATGCTCGGTGCGGGCACTGCCTGCTCCAAGCCGGTTTCCGACATGGATTGGAGGCCCCACCACGAGCACGTGGGTCAGACGGGCATCCAGATCGCCCCAAACCTCTACATCGCCATCGGCATATCGGGCGCCATCCAGCACCTCGCCGGGGTAAACTCCAGCAAGAACATCGTTGTGATCAACAAGGATCCAGAGGCTCCTTTCTTCAAGATTGCAGACTACGGCATCGTGGGCGACCTCTTTGAAGTATTGCCCAAGATTGCCGCAGCCATCGAAAAAGCCAAAGCGGCTCACGCCTAAGCATCACCGCAATTGGAAAAGATCAAATTGGATATCCTAGGCTTGAGCTCGAGCCAGTCCGACGTGGGCCACTTTGCCTTGGTCTTGGGCGAAGTGAAAGGTACCCGCCGGTTGCCGATCATCATCGACGGCTTCCAGGCGCGCGCCATCGCCTTGGAGATGGAAAACATCAAGCCCAACCGGCCGATGACCCACGACCTGATCGTGACCATCGCGCGCACGTTTGAGATTGATTTGATCGAAGTCCAAATCAACGACCTCAAGGAAGGCATCTTTTATGCCCTGCTCGTCTTTGAGCGCGAAGGGGAGCGTTTTGAGATCGACAGCCGCACGAGCGACGCCGTAGCGATCGGCGTGCGCTTCAAGGTGCCCATCTATACCTTTGAAAAAGTACTTGCTGTGGCCGGCATTGTCGTCACAGAGAGTGAAATGGAAGAGGAAAACGACGACTACTTCAACGAGGAGGACGAGACCGAGGAAGGCGACGAAACCCCCGAGATCCCCGCCGACGAGACCATGGACGAGCGCATCGTGCGCATGCGCCGCGACATGGAAGGCGCGATCAGCGACGAGGACTACGAAAAAGCCGCCCGCCTGCGCGATGAAATCCAACGATTGGAGGGGGAGAACAACTAGTTCTTCGCCTTTTGAGCATATAGAAAAGCCATGGATCTTGATTCATGGCTTTTTTTTATTGTTGTAGAGCTTCAACTTCGATTTGGAGATTTTCGCTGATCGACAATGAATCGAGTAGGAGGAAGCCGATGATTGGCTTTGTCATTTGTTGCTGCGCAGGTATCCTTGGCTATTGGAGCGGCGGCAGGACTGGTCGCGGGCATTAGGTTCGGCATTTACAACCGTTTCAGTGAATACTTGTATATTTCGGGGACAGAAATACGGATGAGGAAGCGATTCGTTGGATTAAGCCAGGGCTTCAATACCGATCCGGACCGACCAAGATGGATATCTTGGCGGCAGAGAGCGTGCTAGCAGATTCTACGCTCGATGAATTCAGTTTTAATCTCGTGATATTTGAAGTTGGTGCCCAACTAGCAGTCAATGATTTACAGCATGCACGTCGATGGTTGCGGGAAAAGACTGATTTGATCAAATCCCTTTTTGATGAAGCTGTTAAGGAACATGGAGGGAAGGAGTTCTGGTAACGAATCTTTCCACCTGATTCCCATTTGGTTCAAAATTTGCGATGTTCCTGCCCTAGTGAGTTGATGATGTCTAGCGAATACATAGTCAATATATTGAAAATCAATAGATTGGATACTATGTGCGAGTGGCGTGAGCTTCCCCTCAAATCAAAAACAGCAGCCGAAATCTTCCAGCTGCTGTCATATCTTCTCAATCAATACACTCTGTGGATTCTTGGCCCAAGGGGAGGTTTTTGCCCTTGGGAACCTCTGGGTTGCAGGTTCCCAAGGGGCAAAAAATCACGCGGCGAGCTTGCGGCCCATCATGATGCCCGCGAGGCGGAAAATGCCTTTGAAAGCGTAGACGACTGCCAAAACGATCAGAACAAAGGACATTACAATTACATTCGCTTTCATCTTTACACTACTTTTCGGGTGGTTTTTGATTCTGGTGCGAATTACGTATTTGTTTTTCGTAAAGTCAATATACTTTTGATTAAAATTTTCATAAGTTTATTAATCAATTGATATACAATGAAATAAAATTGAAATGGGAGATTTTTATGACCGAAAAAAAGGACAAAATACGCGCTCTATGTCGCGACATCTAATGATTCTCAACCGCCATTTGAGAGGCATTTTTGAAAAATATTCACCTAAATCGATTTACCTATGTATATGGTTTAGTTCACCCTAGTGTGTACAAAATTGGTCGATATGTTACGGAGTTGTTAAGCGCACTTAACAACTGGGAAGTTTGGTCGCCGGTCACGGGGATTTGCATTCAGCGCATGCCTTGCCTACCCACCGGAGCAAATCAAATGCAACAAAGAATCCTCAAACCCTTGAATCCAAGGTTCGGCCTCCTTAAATTGGCAATGAAATCTACCTGAACGTAATTATGAGTGTCGCACAACTAGGAATCGGCTCGCGCATCACCCACACCAAGCATGGCAAGGGTGTGATCATCGGCATCAATGCCATGACCTACACGGTCATGTTTATCGAGGAGGGCGAGCATGACCTCGCCAAAAATGACCAGGAGATGAAGATCATCGACAAGGTCGATCCCGACGAGGACGGCGTGAGCCTCTGGGACGTGGAGCAAACCATGATGCGCATCTTGCGCAAGTGGAGCGATATCACCGAGCTCGTGGCCATCGGGGACCGGTGGCGGGGCGGGACCATGCTCCTGCAACCACAAGACAAGGGCTTGGCTGCCAAGGAAGTGCCGGTCGAACAATTTTTCCACAAGATCGTGATGCTGCGCGACCGCTTGCGCGTGATGGAGCAAAAGATCAATGCCAGCAAGGGCCTCGATGACGGCGAGAAAGTCGACTTGCAGCAGTACATCACCCGCATCTACGGCACGCTCACGACCTTCAACGTGCTCTTCAAACACAAGGACGACCAGTTCATCGGCGAATCCACGAAATAAGATGCTGGAATCCCCGGCAAGTCCGAAGGCGCCCGCATGCCCGCTTTGCCATGAGGCGATGGTGTGGTGCGACGTCTCGCCCTGCATGGAGTGCGGCGCCGACCCGCGCGAGCTCCAAATGCTGCACGACGCCGCGCACAGCTACCACAAGGTGATGGTGTTTGGCCAATTTTCCTTGGTGTTGTGC
>JANMIM010000030.1:0-2444 GCA_031375795.1 Bacteroidota bacterium | reverse complement strand
ATAACTAACAAGTTCTTCATGCTTAATTCTAAATTCTGCATTTTTCCATTGTGAAAACTCAACTTCATGCTGATGGAAGTATAAGATTTGAAGGGAAAGCTCAATTACACTTCGTAGATGCATATGTGACGATCTATACTGTCCAATATATGCTAAAAAAAAGGAAGAATTAATATCTTCATGGACCTCAAGTAGAACGGAATCAAGAGTTGAGATCCCTATATGGTTAAGTGCCAATTTCCAATTCTTGAAAATTAATGTATTAGCATAGCAGTCAACTAGGAGGTTGTCTGCAAAATGATTCTTAGTGGCCTCCGCAAAGGATGCGAATTCTTCCAGATAAAGTGGAATGTCTCGCTTTGCTTTATTGAGAATTAATGATTCCATTTCGTCAAATGTTCTTTATGATGTCAGCCCATTTACTGAAGGTTTCTGCTGTGATAATTTGTTTCTTTGATTTTTTAACCTGCGTTGTGTGAGTCATTTCGTTTCGAATCGACAAAACAGCAACCTTCAAAGTCTCTTTAAGTTCAGGTTTTGAATTAATTCTCCCGATAATTCTGCTAATTGTAACGCTTCTTGATTCCTTTTGGTCTTTGAACTCAAGACCTAATCTCTCATTTGCAAAGCGAATAACCTCATGAATAGTCGGAAATGCGACTCTATCTTCGAGGAATGATTTTATGATGGCCAATTTTTCTTCAAACGTCAATTCATTCTTGCGCACTTTTATGGGGTCATTTACTTTTAAGAATTCTTTGAAATTCTTGATAAATATTTTCAAAGAAGAAGTATCCAGGCCTCTTTTTTCATAGGCGTTAAGATCCTTTAGCGCTTCTTCCAGTTTTTTTAGAGTATCATTTTCCATCATGCCTCCAATTTGCGGATTATCTCCTTAGTTAAGTTTCTATAAGATTCTACTCCCGAGCAATGAGGGAAAACAATCGTTGCTGGTTTGTTTTGGGCAATTGCTTTGCCAAGATCGGCATTTTGTTTGATTATTGTTGAAAAACTTGGGATAATATTTTTTTTCCTTAGCGCATCCATTTGCTGACTATGAATAGAATATCTTCCATCCACTTTTGTGAATACAAGGCCCAAAAATTCAACCGAACATTCCCTAAAGCTTCGTTTCCATTTGTTAACCCGATTGACTAGCAATGGTAATCCGATCGCGGGGAAAATTTCTGGTGTAACTGGAACAATTATGTAATCGCTAATGATGAGGGCATTTTGGGGTGCAAGGGTAAGGTTGGGGGGGCAATCAATCAAAACGTAATCATAGTCCAAATTCGCTTTCTCAAATTGATTCTTTAAGACGCTTTCTCGCGCCGGGGCTGACACTAAATCTAGATCCAAGAATGTTAGCTCTAGGTGTGATGGAATCAAATCTAGATTCTTGATTCCACAAACATTTTTGATAATCGCATTCTCAATATCAAATTCCTCATCTCGTGAAGATGCACCTCGGTTCATGCCAAGCACATCTGCGATTGTTGCCTCATCCTTAATCTGCTCCCAATTTTCAAGGGTTATGAAGGAAAGTGTGGCGTTTGTTTGTGGATCGAGGTCAATGACGAGGACCTTTTTTTTATGCTCAGTAGCCAATAGGGCTGCAATCTCGACGACGGAGGTAGTTTTACCTACTCCCCCCTTCATATTAATAAATGAAATGATTTTCATAAAATATGACTCTTATTGTTTCTTTTATCGATCGGCAATAGCGGGCATAACTTTGTTGGAAAAATTGTCGATCCCGAACTATTTGGTCGAAATTATGAATTTTTTGATTTCGTTCCTAACGAAATGTGTAAATCTTGTTTTGAGGATGATATTTGATACTGGAGTCAAGTTTCTTCAGCTGTGACCTGAACCGCACTCACACTGCTCACGCATCCACCATCTGCACCACAGCCAACCGCCCCCCATCTTCCTTAGAAAGCAGCAACTGCGCCCCATCCTTCAACTCAGCCATTTTCCCGATCTCAATCAAAGTCTTTTGATCACCCTCAATCAGCGTCAAATCCGGCATGCGTTGGTTCACCAAAACCCACTTGCCTTGGTGGAAGTTGAAGTAGCCGATGGGCTTCTTTTGCTCGGCGGTGAGGCGCTCGTTGGGGAAGATGTTGCGCATCATGTGCCACTCGTAGATGTATTGGTCGCTGTAGACCATCAATCTGTGGTTGTCGGGCAGGAATTTGCCGCCGCCACGGCTGCTGTAGAGGTTCAGGATCGGCAGCTGCCCTTTGAAGGGCGTGTCGCAAAAGGGGCACTTGGGACTTAGGGTATTGTCAAAGACATACCATTTTTGGATGCACCGCGGGTTGCGGCAGGGCTGCACGAGGTCATTGGTCTTGACGAGCGCTTGTTCCCAATCGTTGGCCGTCGGGCGCTTGCTTGGGTCTTGCAGGCCCTCAATAAATGCCTTGTCAAAGAGCTCCTTG
>JANMIM010001471.1:0-1561 GCA_031375795.1 Bacteroidota bacterium | reverse complement strand
GCAGAGCCGCAAGTTGTTTGTGCCGCTGCTGGATGCGATGCCGGCGGATTGCCGGGTGGTTTTGTTGGACCTGCCGCTGTTTGGGGAGAGCGCTTGGGCGGATGATGGTGCGGGCATTTCCCCGGCGGATTTGGATGCTTTTTTGCGGCAATTGCTGGCGCGTTTTCCTTCCGATTCGGTGGAATGCATCGCTTTCAGCTTGGGGGCCAAGATCGCCTTGGGCTTGTATGAGGCGACCTCGGTGCCCATTCGGCGGATGGTGCTCATCAGCCCCGACGGATTGCGCATTCACCCGCTGTATCGGTTTTGCATTTACAATCCTGTGGGCAAGGTGCTGTTTTACACGGTTTTGCGCTGGCCTGCATTCTTCCTGTTCATTCTCAAAGCCATGTATTTCCTGCGCATCACCGACGCTTTCAAGTACCGCTTTGTGAGCCGGCAGTTTGATGCGCCCCACAAGCGCGACCTGCTGCGCCGCGTTTGGCAGGGATTTTCACGCATTCGCCCCGACATCGACCGCATTGCTGAGCGCTCTGGGTACGAAAACTCAGAATGGCACGTGATTTGGGGAGCGACAGACGATGTCTTGCCCATGAAGTTGTGTCGGGGCTTTATTCAAAAGGTAAATGGTGCGAAATTGCATGTGGTGGAGGGCGGTCATTTTTTGCTCAATCCGCCGACTGCCGAGGTAAAGGCACTGATTCAATCGATCTTGAACGTATGAAACAACTCTCAAAATACCTGTTTGCACTCGGCCTGCTGCTCACGCTGGGCCTGCAACTGCACGCCCAAGAAGAGGAGGAAATGAGCCGTTTCTTCCGGGAAAAGGACTGGAGCACTTGGCAGACAGCCATCAGCCACCCCGCCACGGTCACCAAACTCTTCATCCGCGACAAGGAGCCGCTCGACTACGAGGCGCTCAAGCAATTCACCGCCTTGGAGCAGCTCATCGTCTACGAGTCCCCGCTCGATGACCTCACTTGGCTGCGGGATTACCCCAAACTCAAGGTGCTCGAGTTTCAGGGCAACAGCCTCAAGACCCTCGAAGGCATCCAAGTGCTGCGCGGGCTGCAGGAATTTGCCTGCAACGCCAACTTTGTGAGCGACCTGCACCCGCTCGACAGCCTGCTCGACCTGCGGTGGATCCAGATCTATGACAATGACATCCAATCGCTGGAGCCGATCGGGCACCTCACCAAAGTCAAGACGCTCGACGTCTCACGCAACGACATTCGCAGCCTGAAACCCATCGCCGGCTGGACATGGCTCGAGAGCCTGAGCGTGTACAATTCCGACAACCTCATCGACATCTCCGAGGTCGCCAATTTCAAGCAACTCAAGGCGCTCAACATTTCCTTCTTGCCCATTCCCGACTTCTCCTTGCAGATGCTCGCCGACCACAAGCTCCTGGAAAATCTGCGCATCCAAGGCATGGTAATAAAAAATGAGTAAATAAATTATATTATGCACAACGACAAGCTCATGCAGCTCACGAGGGGAAAAAACGACGGCGTCACCAACATCGACAGCCTGCTCGACCTGCGGTGGATCCAGATCTATG
>JANMIM010001455.1:0-3984 GCA_031375795.1 Bacteroidota bacterium | reverse complement strand
GAAAAATGCCGCGATCAACATCTCGCGCATCATCATCAACCAAATCGTGAAGGAAACCCTGGCCCGCAAGGCGATCACCTCGATCCCCGGCATCGGTGCAGTCCTCACGGCAGGATTCAACTACTACTACGTCCAGGACGTCGGCCGCACGGCGATCATGATCTACCAAGAGCGCTTTTTGCTGGACAAGAAGGGCAGGAAGAAGATCGTGACGATCGATGTGGAGTGATTTCTGTACGGTAGCTCGGTGTCAGATCCTGAGTTGTGAATTTCCATTCAGTCGAATTGGATTATCTTCGATGCTATGAGAACCAAATTGCAACGTGAATTTGAGTACTTCTTGTCGCACCAAGAGGAACTCCTAAAGCTCTATCGCGGCAAACAGATCGTGATTAAAGGGGACCAAGTCATTGGTGCCTACCATACCCTTTATGATGCCTACCACGAGACTGCCAAAGTCCACAAGCCCGGAACTTTTGCGATCCAGCTATGTGAAGAGGGTGAGGAATGTTATACTGCCACGATCTTGAGAGCAGCATTTTGAGCCAACTGGAGCGCCCCAAGTACAGTGCATTTACGATACGCTACCGGCGGCATGCCCCGATTTTGGACTGCTATGTCCATTTGAGGGCCATTGGCGACCTAGCCAAACAGAAGGTCCTTGCCTTTTTTGATACTGGTGCTATGATTTCAGCCATCTCGAAAGATTGCGCCGCACTTCTACAGGCTGAGGAAGTCGGAAGCATTCGAATGCGCGGATTTACGGGAGTAGAGTTGGTCCCGGAGCATATTGTAGACGTCGAACTTCCAAATCAAATTGAGGTCAAAACGTTGATCGTAGCCCAAAGCAAGCATTTGGGAGTAAACTCAAAAGGCGAAAATTATGGTTTTTTGATTGGGATGGATATTTTGAAAATCGGCGACCTGGCACTCAATCATGCTGATGGCTATACCAGTTTGAGTTTCAGGATCCCAAGCCTCACACACGTCGATTACGTGGAGGAATTCAACCGCGATTACCCTTTGACCTGAGGCCCGATCAAGGCACGAAAAAAAGCGACACTCTTCAGTGTCGCTTTTTTTGATGCTTTTCCTTTTGGTCGGAGAAAAACGTCCTGATCAGGTCAGGCTCATGGAAATCTTCTTCTTGATGTCGTCAATGTTCTTCCTGAACTCCTTGTCGATCGAGATCAGGTCGTTGACGGTTTGCACGGCGTGGATCACCGTGGAGTGGTCGCGGCCACCGAAGTGCATGCCGATGGTCTTGAGGGATGCCTTGGTAAGCTCCTTGGCAAAGAACATCGAGATCTGACGGGCCTGCACGATCTCGCGCTTGCGGGTCTTGGCACGCAGGAGCTCCTGGTCGACAATCAGGTGCTCGCAGACGAGCTTCTGGATCGCGTCGATGGAAATCTCGCGGCTCACGTTCTTGATGAAGTTCTTGAGCATCTGCTTGGCAAGGTCGAGGTCCACCTCGCGCTTGTTCAAGGAGCTTTGCGCCAAGAGGCTGATGAGCGCACCTTCCAGCTCACGCACGTTGCTCGTGATGTTGTGGGCGATGTACTCGATCACGTCGCCCGGCAACTCGATGCCGTCCTTGTACATCTTGTTTTTCAGGATCGCCACACGCGTGTGGTAATCCGGCAGTTGCAAGTCTGCGCTCAGGCCCCACTTGAAGCGGGACAAGAGGCGCTCTTCCATACCTTTCAGGTCTTTTGGGGGGCAGTCGCTCGTGAGCACGATCTGCTTGCCTGCTTGGTGCAGGTGGTTGAAGACATGAAAGAAATGGTCTTGCGTTTTTTCCTTGCCGGAGAAAAACTGGATGTCGTCGACGAGCAACACGTCGATCAGCTGGTAGAAGCTGATGAAGTCGTTGACGGTATTGTTCTTGATGGCCTCCACAAACTGGTTGCAAAACTTCTCAGAGGAGACGTAGAGCACGATTTTGTTGGGGTACAGGGCCTTGACCTCATTGCCGATGGCTTGTGCCAAGTGGGTCTTGCCGAGGCCCACACCTCCATACAGGAGCAATGGGTTGAAGGCCGTCTGACCAGGCTTGGTCGCCACGGCGTAGCCGGCAGCACGCGCAAGGCGGTTGCAATCCCCTTCCAAGAAATTCTCAAAGGAATAGTTGGCGTTGAGCTGGGAATCAATGTTGATTTTCTTGATGCCCGGGATCACAAACGGATTGGGCACCGACTTGCCGATGTTGATCGGCATGCTCACTGCAGGGTTCCGGGTATTTACTTCCCGAGAGGAGGTCGGGATGTTGATCGCATACTTGCGACCATCGTCCAGATTGTTTTCGACGATGATCGAGTACTCCAGCCGCCCGTCGGGCCCCAGGAAGTGCTTGATCGTCTTGCGTAGCAACGAGACGTAGTGCTCCTCAAGCCATTCATAGAAGAATTGGCTGGGAACTTGAATTGTTAGCACCTTCTCCTCAAGCTTCAAGGACTCGATTGGTTCAAACCAAGTCTTGAAACTCTGAAGGTTGATGTTGTCACGAATCACTTCGAGACAACGTTCCCATATATCCTTGTGGTCCAAATTCATTGAAACTTACCTCAGGTCTGATAAGATATTTTAGGTGATATGAACTGGGGTTGTACACACCCGCAGCGAAGACATTAATTCCGTAGTAAAGGGTTCAAAGTTGTTGAATTATTTCCACAAAAAAAACTTGATCTTGAACAATTTTCCTTTTCCGAACATTTTGAACAAACTATTGAAAATCAAATATTTAATGCGATCCAGCACGCTTAAAACTCAGTCTTTCAGGCGGTTAGGCAGCATCGTCCCACCCGTATCATCCAAAGGTTCCGAAAGATTCACGAAACGCTTTGTTCACACAAAAAATGTGGATAACCTCGCTTGCCAATCACTCGAAATCAGCACCTTCTACCATGCCGCCTCAAGTGCTTTTGCAGCCTGTTTGCTCGCGCTCGGCAAGCCTCAGTCGGTGGCCCCCATGCGAAACATTTTCTGTGTGTCGCGGCGCAATTGGGTGATGGCATCCAAGGTCGGCACGACCTCGCTGCGCACCATCTCGCGCAAAAGCACTTTGCCCAAATCCGAACCGCTGGCCTCCGCCGGCATGGCCTGCGACATCTGGTGAATGAAACCAATCGTGTGTTCCTTGGCCCGAACGATGGCTTCCCAGGTCTCACGGTCGATGTACAGCTGTTGCGTGAGGTTGTGCTCAAATTCCTGCCTGATCTCCATCGTGAGCTCCATCTGGTAGATCTTGGCAGGCTTGCCGCGCCCGTCGATGCGCATGAGCAGGCTTTCATACTTGATGCGCTCCATGAACAGCAGCAACCGCTCATGCGCTTGCAGACGCAAGGGCACGATCTGGTTCAGCGCCCCTTGAAACACTGCATAGCGTTCCTTGAGCTCAGCCTTGGCCCGGCTCTCACGCAGCATGAGCGCCACGGTGCCCATGACAAAACCGGCAGGCACAATGTATTTCAGCAACTCCAGAAGGATATCTGTGGTCTTCATCAGCAAAAGCAAAATTCTTAACAGCGTTGGAGTCCAATTCCGGGGACTCTTATTTGGCGGTCTGCCGCAAATATAATTCAATCATTTGAGTCGCGGCGACTGTCGGTGGAATTTTCCTGCGTGCCACCTGATATTCTTTTTCCTCGAGCGCGATCTTGATGGCAGGATCAGCGTAAAAACGGTCCAGCAAGAGGTGGCCGATGGTTTCGTGCAGCCAAGCTTTGTACTGCGTCTGTCGCCGGGGATACCAGGCTCCCTGGTGCCTGACGATCGAACTAAAATCATCGATCATGCCCAAGATTTCAGCCATGCCTTGGTCGTGGAGCGCTGAACTCGTGAGCACGCGCGGCTCCCAGCTATTGCTCGCAGGCCGCAGCAGGTGCAGGGCGCTCTCGTATTCGGCACGTGCACGCTGGGCGGGAAGGAGGTTCTCTCCATCGGCTTTGTTGATCACAAGGCCGTCGGCCATCTCCATGATGC